>JAHFIS010000048.1 GCA_023246275.1 Candidatus Uhrbacteria bacterium | reverse complement strand
CGGAAGCTCAACGGATAAAAGTTACTCCGGGGATAACAGGCTGATCGCGCCCAAGCGTCCACAGCGACGGCGCGGTTTGGCACCTCGATGTCGGCTCATCGCATCCTGGGGGTGAAGAAGCTCCCAAGGGTTTGGCTGTTCGCCAATTAAAGCGGTACGTGAGCTGGGTTCAGAACGTCGTGAGACAGTTCGGTCTCCTATCTACCATGGGCGTTTGAGGATTGAAGGGATCCATCTCTAGTACGAGAGGACCGAGATGGACAGACCTCCTGTGTACCGGTTGTCCTGCCAAGGGCATTGCCGGGTAGCGGCGTCTGGTTCGGATAAGCGCTGAAAGCATCTAAGCACGAAGCCGACCCTAAGATAAGTCCTCGTTATCAGACTCCTGCGAGACCAGCAGGTTGATAGGCCGTACGTCGAAGCGTGGTAACACGTGTAGCGGAGCGGTACTAATAAGTCGAGCTCTACAACCACTGTCAGTTTGGATCAGATCTCTCCACTCAAACAAGAAAGGGTTCCATTGTCTTGGTGCCACTTCCCAACGGGTCACACCTGTTCCCATCTCGAACACAGCAGTTAAGCCGCATGGGGCCGATGATAGTGCGATTGCGCGAAAGTAGGTGGGCGCCAGGACAATGAAACTCTTTCAACCGAAGGTTCCGCGTCGCAAGACGGGGAATTTTTGGTACAATGGCGAGGTAACCGATCGGAGGATATGGTCATTGAGACGCTGTATATCGGAGGATGGTTCCAACGGACCACCCTTCACCTTTCCGAGATTTGGAATTTCCTGAACGCGGGGAAGTTCGATCCGTATGTTTCTGGCTTGCCGACGGACGTCCCGGCCTCCAGCATCCGCAAGGTCGTTGACGCGCTTGGCATCGCGGACGTTTCCCGACAGGCCGGTCCGCTCGAGTACGTGCTGATCAGGACGCGGACGAACATCGTCTGTCGCGTATACGAGGACGGCCTGATCGTTCTTGAAAAGCCGGTTTCCTTGCTGAAAAGAGACCAGGCGGATCTCAAGGATTATTACGAGAACAGGCTCTCAAAGGCATTCTCGCTTCTGTTCGGAAAGGGTGCCCCCGTCCCGAAGGAACTGGCCGGCATCAAGTCGATCTACCCATACATCGTGACCGTCGACGGCGCGAACGACCGAGACGTCGACGGGATATTTTCGACGCTCGGCCAGTCACGGCACTCGGCCGTCGCGACGAAGGCGACGCAGCTCTACCGAGGCCATGAGCTCGTGGTCATCAACGGCGCTCCGAAGCGTCTCGTCCGCGAGATTGTCGAGTCCGAAATCTTCTTTCGCGAGTTCAAGTCCCAACTTCACCGCTATCTCGGAATTCATCGCCAGCTTTGGGAGAACATCGCGAAGATCAAGGAACAGCCGAAGTTCAGCGGGTCGGAGACGTCGAGATATCGAAGCGAGCTGGCCGACTACCAGAAGACGATCAACCTCATCGACGCACGCATCGACCAGATGGGTGCGTACGTTCGAACCCGCCAGAAGATCGCGGCGGAGCAGAAGCTTACCGTGTACCTCGACCGCTTTCTCGCGTACAAGTTCGAGACGCTGCTCGACACGCACGAGTACGTCCGATACCTCTGGGACATGACGCAGAACTACCTGAACGCGACGATCGCGGTGTTCGACGGCCTCCAGGGGCAGGCGACGCAGAAGTCCGTCTCCACCCTGCAGCTCGTCACGCTGCTCGCGACGATGAACGTGATCCTGACGGCGCTTGGAAAGAAGGACACGGTCTTGAACGTCACGCAAACTGGTCTGTTCTATGCCATGCTGCTCGTCGCGGCTGCATTCGCGGTCCAGAGGGTCATCTCGATCATTACGAAGAGGCAGTCGTATCGGATGAAGCCGGAACGGACGGACGCGTTCAAATAGGTTGACGCAGAGGTCAGAATCTGGTACGTTCTTCGGGCTCTTTGGAGAGAACCGTGGAAATTCGGCCTTTGAAGGAAGATGATCAGCTGCCCAACGAGATGAGGGTCGAGCCTGCCTATCTGAAACGTGCGAGGGACTCGGGCCGATACTTTCCGTTCGTCGCCGTCGAGGACGGACGAATCTGGGGCTTTGCGGAGGGAACGCTCCAGTTCCATCCGACGCGCGGAACGGCCATGCGCATCCGGTTCGTCTACGGGCCCGACAAGGCATTCCGACCGTTTCTCGCGACGTTCCGCCAGTACGCAGACCATCTCAACCTCGCGGCCGTCTACCTGTCGTCGTCCCCGAGCCGGCCCACGCTCTGCACGGCCGCCAAGTCGGCCAAGTTCGCGCGGATCGAGGGCGACATTGCCATGCGGCGACCGCCCAGGCCCGTCGATCCGTTCCGCGTTTCCGGCGCCAGCGTCCGCTCGATGCTCGCCGGCGAGTACGCGCTCATCCGACGAACGCTCCTTCCGCTCGTCAGCCACGGTCCGTACGTCTCGAATGAGTTCGAAGTGCGGCTCCACATGGATTCGAGGCTGTTCTATCCCATGGTTGCCATCGTGAACGGGCAGGTCGCCGCATACGCCGAGTTCGCGCTGATCCACGCGGGACCCGCGGCCTGTTCCGTCGGTCGCATCGAGCGGGTCGTCGTCGACGTTCCGCATCGCGGCCGCGGCATCAGCCGGCAGCTCGTCGGCGAGCTCGTTCGCAGGGCCGTCGGTCTCGGCTGCGCGCAGGTCGACCTCCAGGTTCGCGCCGACAACGTTCCCGCGACCAAGACCTACGAGGCGCTCGGCTTCGTTCGGACTGACGAGATCCTGTACTGGACCGACCCGCGCTCCGCCGACTGACCCTTTCTCGAGGGTCGTTTTTATTGGCGTCATCGTGTAGACTGGTCGCATATGGACGAAGAAACATGCTGGGTCTGCGTCGTTTTGAAGTACGGCCTTTCCATGACGATCGGGTTTGTCCTTGGCATTGCCTGGATGTCGTTCAAGGGCTAAACTGCCGGTACTATGAAATTTCGCACCGTCATTCTCGCGGCCGGAAAGGGAACCCGCATGGGGTCCGACAAGCCGAAGGTTTTGCTCCAGATCGGCGGAAAGCCGATTCTTCAGCACCTTATCGAATCGATCAAGGCATCGGGAATCGACGGCGTCCCAGTGGTCGTCGTGAACCCGGACAGCGGAACGGGCGTCTGCGAGGCGTTCGGCGGGGCGTGCGACTACGCCGTCCAGGAGGAACCGCTCGGCACGGGCCACGCGGTGATGGCCGCCAAGGACGCGGTCGGCGAGTCCGACGCGGTGATTGTCCTTTACGGCGATCACCCGTTCGTTTCCCAGGCCGCATTGCGCCGCCTCGTCGAGATTCATTCCGCCTCGTCGCCGGCCGTCACGATCATGACCACCACCGTTCCGTCGTTCGACGGCTGGTATTCGGCGTTCCTGCACTGGGGCCGCATCCTGCGCGACGTGGACGGTCACATCTTCGGGATCCGGGAATACAAGGACGCGATGGATTCCGAGCGCGAAATCCGCGAGGTGAATCCCGCGATGTTCTGCTTCGACGCGAAGTGGCTTTGGGAAAACATCCGGCAGGTGAGGAACCAGAACGCGAAGAAGGAATACTACCTCACCGACCTGATCGAGCTCGCCGTGACGCAGGGCCACGACATCATGGGGTCCGAGATTCTGCCCGAGGAATCGATCGGCGTGAACACGCCGGAGGAGTTCGCGCTGGCGGAGAAAATCTATGCGAACCGACGGGACTCCAGCCTTCGCTAAGGCTTCGGTTGGCAGGAAAGTCCCTGTGAATCCGAAGCTTGTCATTGTCGGAGGATCGCTCGCGACGGGGAAGTCGACGATCTCGACGCTGATCGCGCAAAGGACGGGAATCGCGCGGGTTTCGCTCGACGAGATCAAGGAGGCGCTGTTCGATTTGGTCGGGTACCGCGACCGAGCGTGGTCGAAGGAGATCGGCCGCGTCGCGTTCCCGGCGTTTCGGGACTGCATCGAGCTTCACTTGCAGCGTGGCGACTCGGTTATCGCCGACGCGACGTTCCTCTGGGTCTCCGACGCGGACTGGATCCATGCGTTTTCTGAAAAATATGGAGTCGAGATCGTCCAAGTCTGGCTTACCGCGGATCCGCAGGTCGCGCGACAGCGAATGATCGTTCGCTCTCAGACGACGAGGCATCCCGGCCACAACGACGCGCTCGAGTCCGTCATGGACGAGTTCGACGCGCGGTTTTTCAACAAGACCTTCATCCCGCTCCCGTTGCGCGCATGGACGATCGTCGTGGATACGACAAATTTGGATGCGGTCGACAACGATTCGATAATCAGCCATGTCATTGCGAGCGGAGCGAAGCAATCTCACGAGGGGATTGCTTCGGATGCGGCCTCGCAATGACAGGATGAAATTCTATGCGCCTCATCGTCGACTGGCACGTCCATTCAAAGTTCTCTCGCGCCTGCTCGCAAAACCTGACCCTGCCGAACATTGCCAAGACGTGCGAGCGAAAGGGGATCGACGTCGTCGCGACCGGCGACTGGACGCATCCGACCTGGTTCGCGCATCTTCAGGAGTATCTCGTCGAAAGCGAACCGGGAATTTACCATCTACTACCAACGCTTAGCGTTGGTAGTTCGGCAACCCGTTTCATGCTCGTCACGGAGGTGTCGCAGATTTACTCGAAAGGCGGGAAGACGCGGAGAATCCACAATCTGGTCTTTTCTCCGTCACTCGAGGCGTGCGCGAAGGTAAACGCCGAGCTCGACCGGCGTGGGCTGAATCGACGGTCGGACGGCCGGCCGATCTTCGGGATCGATTCCGAGGAGCTGTATCGGATCCTGAAGTCGATTGACGAGCGAATCATCGTCGTCCCGGCGCATGCGTGGACGCCGTGGTATTCCGTGTTCGGGTCGAAATCCGGGTTCGACAGCCTCGACGAGTGCTTTGGCGAGATGACGAAGTACGTTTACGCGATCGAGACGGGCCTCTCATCGGATCCGAAGATGAACTGGCGGGTATCCGGGCTGGATTCCGTCGTTCTCATCTCCAACTCCGACGCGCATTCGCCCGACAAGCTCGGGCGCGAGGCGAACGTCTTTGATCTCGACGTTCTCTCTTACGACGAGTTCATCCGCGTTCTTCGCGAAAAGGACGCGTCGAAGTTTCTCTCGACGATCGAGTTCTTTCCCGAGGAAGGGAAGTATCATCTGGACGGCTGCGCGAACTGCGGGTTCTCGTCGGTTCCGGAGGAATCGAATCGGCTGGGACTTCGCTGTCCGAGGTGCAAGCGGCCGCTGACGCTCGGGGTTCAATATCGCGTCGACCAGCTCGCCGATCGCGACGGGACTATGGTCCCTGGGAAAATTCCATTCCATTCGATCGTTCCGCTCAAGGAAATCATCGCGGACGTATTCGGCGTCGCATCGACGTCCTCCAAGCGCGTCGAAGCCGAGTATGACAGGCTCACCGATCGCGTTGGAAACGAGTTCAGCCTTCTTTTGGACAAGGATATCGCCGAGATCGCCAAGGAATCGACGAACCCGCGAATCGCCGACGCGATCCTGCGCGTCCGACAGGGAAATGTGAGGCTTGTCTCCGGTTACGACGGGATATTCGGCACGGTTCGCGCGTCCTGCAAATAAAATCCAGCGCAACGCAAAACTCCCCGTCGCGTCACGGGGAGTTCTGCGAGTTATCCGGTAGACCGACTGCTTAGGCGCGCTTCTTGGCGGCTGCCTTCTTCTTCGGGGCTGCCTTCTTCACGGCCTTCTTCGGGGCTGCCTTCTTCGCGGCTTTCTTTGCTGCTGCCATATGTTTGTGAGGAGAGATCCTTACAATGTTTTTTAAAAACGTTTTCTTGGTCGGAGTCGCATGACGCAATGCGACTCTCGATTAAGAATATTATACGCGCAAAAAAAATTTGCAACAAGTACTTTGCGCAAATTTTTTTCTGAGAAATATTTTTTACGTTCGCACGGTCACCGGAATTCCGACGTCGGCCCAATCGTAGATCCACTTGATGTCATCGAGCGAGACGTTCACGCACCCGTGGCTCAGCGTGTATCCGAACGCGTGGTTCCACGGCGCGTAGTGGATATAAATGTGTTCGGCGAAGCGCAGGTTCCATGGAATCCATCCGAGATCATACGCGTCCGTTCCGGTTCCGCCGGCGTAGTGCACGAGCGGAATCTTTGCGAGTACCGCGTGGTCTCCGAGCGGGGTCTGATACGGCGCGCGTGCCGTAGACACGAGAAAACTATCGTCAACCAAGCCATTATTATAGGCATACAATCGCTGCTCGGAAAGGTCGACCATGACGGACTTTCCCGTCGAGCTTCCCCCGTAGAGCACGCGCGAGTCTACGATGACCATCTCCGTCCTTCCGTCCCCGTCCACGTCTCCCGCGGCCGCCGCGATCGTGCCGT
>JAHFIS010000047.1 GCA_023246275.1 Candidatus Uhrbacteria bacterium | reverse complement strand
TCCGGCCCCGTGTCAACGGTTCCAAGATAAAAAAATCGAGTCGTCAGTGTGACGGCTCGAGGGCCATGGCACGCCTTGCGACGTTGCGGAATTCCTCCCGCTTCATCTTGGGCGCGTCCTTCCTGTGGAACAACCCGTCCCAGAGCTTGCTGAAGTGCGTGAGCTTGGTGGGGCGCGCGCGGTTCAGCTCGGCCACGAGGAGCTTGGTCCACTCCTCGTCGGGGCGGTATTCCTTCCGCAGGATGTCGACGAACGGCTTGCACCAGCCCGTGACATCCGTGAACCGCTCGGCGACCGCGGTCGAGGCCGACTCGGGAGTCTTCGTCCCTTCGTCGGTCACGATCACGAACGCGTCGTGCTTCACGGGAGCTTTCGGGGCGCGCTCGGGAGGCTCCTTTCCCTTCTTTCCCACCCGGACCGCCTCGGTCTCGCACGGGCGTTCGTTCGCGAAGAGGAGGTCTTTCGGGTCTCCGCCACCGTCCGTCGGCTCGCCGACCTTCTGGAGGCACACGGACCAGAATGTCCGCGGCTGCCCCGGGCTGTCCACGGACTTGATGAGGCCCGTGAGTTCCGGCACGCGCGCGAGGCCGAGGGCTCCGAGCGCGTTCACCCACCGGTCCAGCATCTCCTCCGAGAAGGACATCTTCAGCAGGATCAGGTGGACGATCCCGTCCTTCTTCGTCACGCGCGCCAGGTTCCGGAGAATCCTGACGCGCTCGCTCTTGTCCCAAGATCCCTTGTTGGAGGACCAATGGAGCGCGAGCGAGCAGACGCTCAGGAGGAACGTTCCGTCCCACTCGGCCGGCAGATCGCTCAGCCGTCCGGCGCGCGCGTTCTTCCCGGCGTTGTAGCTGTGCGAACGCGCGATGTCGATCATGCAGGGGTTCAGGTCGACCCCGAACACCGGCTCGCCGAGTCGCCGCTCGAGCGTGAGCGGTCCGCACGCGGCGTCGAGGATCTGCTCCCCGGCGATGCGTCCTTCCCGCAGCCACGGCCGGTACACCTTCCCAAGGAACCGCGAGACGTCGCCGGAGTGCGACGTCTCCTCGCCGGCCAGGTAGTGCCGCGCGAACTTCTCGCCGACGACCTTCCCGTTGTGCATTCCGTCGAGGACCGCCAGGGCGCGATTCTCTCCGTGTCCGCGCACGCGCTGGTAGACGACCGTGCTCATCCATTCCTTCGGCCCGTTGAGGAAGTCGCTGATGGTCATGTTCTCAATGGCCCTCTCTTCTTCCGTCGTCAGTCGGACGCCCTGGATGCCGATCAGGAAGTTCTGGTCCTTCTTCCGAATGATCTCCGCCATGGCCTCGTCGGCAAGACCGCGGAGGACCGGAATGAGGAGTTCCGTGGGGAGCTCCATCCCGGGACGGCGGAACCGTCCGAGAAACTGGAACAGCTGCGTCGAGTTCCAGGGAAGGGTCAGCATCAGGACGCTGACCTTGTCGCAGCCGGAGCTCTTTGCGAGCGTCAGGTTGACGCTCTCGGCCGTCGCGCGGACGGAGGCGACCAGGATGCGCGCATTCGGGTCGTTCTTCCATCGGTGCATCACGTTGGCCCGGGACGCTTCCACCCGTTCGTCGTCGGACGGATTCGTGGTCCCGTCGAGAACGAGGACCGCCTCGTTTCCGAACCACTGCCTCAGCATCGCGACGACGGCGTAATCGTCGTTCGGGTCGTCGTTGCTCGTCAGCTTGCGCGTGACCCCGGCCGTGTACAGGCCGCTCCCGACGACCACCTTGCCGGTGAGGACGCGCTTCTCGATCTCGGACTTCAGCCACAGGAGCTTGTCGCTTTTCAGCGGGTCGCGCAGGTAGCCGTTGACCGTGGGAGGATACTCGTACCAGTTTCGCCCGAGGAAGGGACAGGCCAGCAGCTGGTTCATCCGCCGGATCTGCTCGATCGGGTGCAGATTCCTGTCCTCGAGAATCATGTCGTGCGCCGCCTTCGCGGCCGCGCTCGGCTCGAGATCCACGGTCGGCAGCGGGAGGAAGCGCCCCCAGTTGCACGGCGGGAGGTCGAGAACGTCGTCCGCGGCGAAGTACGCGCACATGATGTCCTGCGCAAGCTTGTGGAGGAACCGCGGGTTGTTTCGGCACCGATGTTCGAATGCCTCCCGCGTCGGGTATTCCTCCGGCTTCACGAGCATGGCGATGTGGGCCATCTCGTTCGGCTCGCACTCGAAGGGCGTTGCCGTGAGCATCACCCGGAACTTGATCGACGGCAGGCGGGCGAGCTCGAGCACGCGTCGGCTCCGCTCGATCTCGTGGTTGATGGCATGCGCCTCGTCCACGATGATCGCGTCGGGCTCGAATGGCGCGAGTGCCTGGACCCAGGCGTCTCCGCTCTGGGCCTGGATGTCCCCGTACCCCACGACGACGTAGGCGTACGAGCGGAGCGTTTCCGCCGACATCGCCTTCAGGCGCCGGAGATCCTTTGCCTTCTTCAGAACCAGAACCTTGGGAGGGTTCCGGTAATACTTCGCCACCTCGCCCTTCCACACGCCGTTGCGCGCGTAGCTGCGTGCCGTTACCAGCACCCGCTTCGCGCCGACCGCGTGAAGGCCGACGACGGCCGCCGACGTCTTCTGCGTGCCCACGTCCCCGGCGATGAGCACGTACCCGCGGTCGATCAGGTCCTTGATCCAGATGCGGACGTGCATCGACGGAAACCGGCTCGTCGAGCCGTTGATGTGGTCGTGGAAGTCCGGGAAGGTCATCTTCGCGATCGTCTCGAACGTCTCGAAGATCATCTCGATCACGCGGCGCTCGCGTTCTTCCCGCGAGGCGTCGTATTCCGCGCGCAGTCGCGCGAGGTATCCCTCCGGGTCGAGATTGAACGCGTGTACGTCGCGACGAAGGCGTCGTTGAGCCAACCCGGGAATCTCGCCTTCGGGAATGTATTTCCAGAAGTCGGGAGGACGGACGGCCGTCTCGTTCCCATCGTCGCCTTCGCCGTCGGGTCGGACGGTCCGCCTTGCCCAGCGAAGCCTCCAGTCCGCAAAGATCCGATAGACCCTCTCGATGCTGAGAAAGACCTGCGGGAACCTGTTGAGCAGGTAGATCGCCTTGTCCGCGTCGCTGTCGGTCGAGTCGCGCAGGTAGTCCCTGATCTCGACGTGCTGGTCCTGGATGCGTTGGAATGCCTCCAGGATGTCGTCGTCGGTGACGTTCTCGGGATCCGCGTCGGGAACGATGTAGCCGAACCTGCTGAGGTGCGCCACCATCATTTCCCTGGCTTCTGGGCTGCTGAGCTTTCCCAGAACGGCTCGGGTCATGGCGTTTGCGATCTTCGGCGCGGCGGCCTGATCGAGGGTATTGAGTCTCATGGTTGCCTCCTAGGCAAAATGGTGTGAAATGGTCAAAAGAACGAAGGGCCAAAGATATCAATTTTTTAGGGCTCTGTCAATGGTTTGGGATTCAACGGGCAAACCGTCTTGCCCGCGGGCCGCGCGTTATCGACAGGCTGCTCGATGATTCCGATCGATACGGCCCGCGTGTCGGAATAGGGAGCTTTCCTCATCTGAATGAGAAGTGTCATGAGCCCATCTATTCACAAAGTAGTTCTGGGAAAAAAGTTTGATGTCGGTCGAATGAAAATGACCGTCCTATCGGACGGTCAGGGGAGGTAGCCTGGGAGGAATTCTCCCTCGGCCAGCCGGGCGGCGACGGACGGATCGTTGCCCGCGGCGAGCCACTCGAGCGGGGTGAGCGGAGTCTCGTCCTCGCCGACCACGAGGTCGGGGTTCTTTACGACGAGCCAGGACGCGATCTCGAAGACGGTCACGGGGTCCGGGATTGCCCGGGTGACCTCTCCGATGCCGGGAAGGATTCCGCCGCCGTCCGGCAGGAACTGGAACGCGGGAATGCCGGAAACGCGGCCGTGCTCGTGGAGGGTGCACAGCGTCCGGTCGCCGATCCGTTTCCAAACCGTGGCGACTGGAACTCCGAGGCGGACGGCAGCCTCTTCCGGCGTGAGCGCCGTGGCGACGATCTCTTCGCAAAACCTTTTGTAGCGCAGCGCGGGGTCGTCGTCGCCATAGTCGCGCGGCTCGAGGTCGAAGCCGCCGCGGACGAGCATCGCGCGCTCGTCGTCGGTCAGCGGGCCGGAGGAAGGGATCTGGGATTTGTCTGGCATGGGGTCGCTCCTCGAGACAGGGTGACGCATGTCGGGCTCGTAGTCAACCGCGTATCTGACTTTAAAAAAAGTCCGGCCCGACGGACATCGGACCGGTCAGCGACGGGCGCTCTCGAGAAGCTCCTCGTTCGTTATTTTCTTGCGGACGATCCGCTGCCACTCGTTGCTCGACAGCGACGGGTCGCTCGGGCAGACGGAGCGGAACCAGCCGAGCCGGTCGGAGGCGGTCGCTTCGCCGGTCGGATCCTCGCGCGTGTAGTGCAGGATCTGGCAGTTGTGGATGCGGTCGCGCGGGGCCTTCGAGGCGTCGAGGCGGAGCCAGTCGGCCATGTCGAGGCGCTCGAGCCGGAGCCGCGCGGCCCACATCACCTCGCCGTGGCAGACCACGACGACGTCCTTGTCGGCGCACTCGCGGTGGAACGTGTCGAGCGCCCGGTCGAAGCGCAGGCACAGGTCGGCCATTGACTCGCCGTTGGGCGGCCGCCAGTAGAAGCTCTGCGCGGCGCGGCGGTCGAGCACGGCCTGGAACAGGCGGAGGCGCTCGGCATGCGTGTGCGCGTCGAGGTCGCCGTAATCGCGCTCGCGGAGATAGTAGTCGACGTACCACTCGGCGTTCGGGATCCCGAGCAGCCCGGCCGTGTGTCGCGCGCGACGGTAATCGGAAACGACGCACCGGCCGAACCCGTCCGGGAACTCCCGGTCGAGCCACTCCTTCGCGGCCGCGGCCTGCTCGACGCCGCGCGGCGTCAGGTCCCAGTCGCTCGTGTGCCGGGCGCGGAACTCCGGGGTCAGGTACGAGTCGTCGCCGTTGCGCGACGCGTGGTTGGCAACGTTCCCTTCGCTTTCGCCGTGCCGGACGAAGACGAGATTGCGAGGCATCATGGGGGTCTCCTTGGTCGTTGCGGAACCATAACGAAAAACCGGCCGGATGTCAATCCAAGCCGGTTATTCCATACGCGGTCAGCGCCTCCTCGAGCGCGATCGCTTGCTCCGGAAATCTCGCGCGGCTCATCGCGTATTCGATCCCGACCTTCGGGCCCTCCGGCATGCCGTCGGAGCCGAAGAGGATTTTTATGCCCGCGTCGATGAGCGGGCGGAAGGGGTTGATGAGGCGGAGGTTTTCGCCGAGGCGGTCGCCGTAGTGGTCGAGGTCCCAGTGGAAGTTCGGCTGCATGACCGGGACGGCGCCGAGCGCGGCGATGCGCGGGATGTCGGACGGGCGGACCATCTCGCAGTGTTCGATGCGCCAGCCGCGCGTATCGTGGCCCTGGGCCTTGAGCTCCTCGTAGACGTCGAGGACGGTCGAGACCGCCGCGTCGCCGATGGCATGGATTGCCGGGACAGCGAGGCCGAGCGCGAGCGATTTCCTTATGAGCGCGACGCACTCGTCCTTCGAGTGACGGAGCATCCCATGGTCGTGCGTGTCGAGGTACGGCTCGGACACGAACGCGGTGCGCACGCCGATGGCGCCGTCGAGGAACAGCTTGAGACCCGCGAGGCGAAAATGACTCGACGGAGATTGCTTCGCTTCGCTCGCAATGACAGCGAGGAACCGTGGATCGTCGAGAAGGCACGGGTTCACGAACGCGGTCGTGTCGATGGCGAGTTCCCCGCGACGGTCGAGCTCGCGGTACGCGTCGACCTGGTCCATCGTGGCGAGGTGCATGTCGTGCGCCGCGACGACGCCGAGCGAGGAGAGGTACGCGTGGTACTTCGGGATCGCGACGAGGAGGTCGTCGTACCTTGGAAGCGTCGCGATGGCGAGTTCCTCGTAATCCTTCTCGGTGACGATTCCCTTCCTCGTGACCGCGCCGTGGTACGAGACGTTGATGACGATGATTTCCTTTTTTGTCAGCGCGTCGAGGTCCGCGGCGGCCGGCGTTCCCCACGTCGACTGGTTCCAGCCGTGGACGACGTAGAGATCGCGATTCGGATTCGCCGCGATGTGCGCGGCGATCAGTTCGCGCGCCTCGTCCCACGTCGAAGCCGCGCGCGCGTCGCACTCCGTAAGAATCCGGCAGCGGGACGACGGATGCGTGTGATGGTCGGTGTAGCCGGATTCGGGGATGTTGAGGCTCATACAGACTTGAGGATACGAAACTGCGAACCGGCTACAAACCTACGAAATCAAAACGAAACCATTCGTAGTTTCGTGGCCAGTTCGCAGGTTCGTATCCCCCATTCTAAACAAAAAATCCCCCAAGCGCTAGGGGACGTAGAAGACGACGAGGTTGCCGTACTTGCTGGTCTGGGCCACGTCCTCGTTGCTCTTGGCGGAGATGACGCAGTGGGCCAGCT
>JAHFIS010000046.1 GCA_023246275.1 Candidatus Uhrbacteria bacterium | reverse complement strand
CTCGGACATTCCCGAGAACCTCGAGGCGCTGCGGAACGCGGGGTTCTCATTGCAGAACAAGAGCGTCGACGACCTTGCGCAGAAGCTTGGCGACCTGATCGCGCATCCGGAGGTCGTCGCGGAGGCCGCAAAAAGCACGCAGGACGTCGTCCGCAAGCATTTCAACTGGGAGATCATCGCGGTTCACACGGAGGCCGTTTATTTGAGTATTCGCCATGAGCGTGATTAGATAGAGCCGTTATGAGCACATCCCCCATCTTTGCCGCCGTCCGCAAGCAATACGAGGCCCATGCCGCCGCCCGCCGCCACGTGGCGTCCCGGGGCGACGAGGCCGTGCGCAAGTCCAAGCAGGCGATCTTCGCGCTGCATCGCGACGATCTGAAGGCCGCGGCCGATCTCATCGCGGAGGCCAAGGGGCTGATCGTCTCGTGCGACCCGATGATCAAGGCGTTCGCCGACCTGCGCGGCGAAGGGCCGTACAACGCGGGGCTCGAGGAGTACGCCGAGGCACAGCTGTACTTCGGGTACGCGAAGACCGGAAAGCTCGGCGCGATCGAGAGGCACGCGATGGCTCCCGCGACGTATCTCGCCGGCCTCTGCGACGCCACGGGCGAGATCGTCCGCCACGCCATGCGCCAGGTGACGCTCGGAAACCATGCCGAGGTCGCGCGCGCGTTCGAGACGGTCGAGGCGGTGATCACCTATCTGCTCGACATGGATTTGACGGGATATCTGCGGACGAAGTTCGACCAGGCAAAGAGGAATCTGAGGAGCCTGGAGCAGATGAACTACGACATCTCGATGCGGAAATAAAGAGACGACTATGGCCGCGAACCCCTGGCTATTCCGCCGCGACGAGCTGGACGCGCTCGAGGATCAGCTCGACGAGGTGTTTGATTTGCACGAGCAGTCTCGGAACCAGGTGCAGCATGCGCTGGAGAAGGGGGTGATCGCGGAGCAGACGCGGACCGAGGACCAGTACGAGAAGCGGCTTGCCGACCTGCTCGGGCCGGAGTCGCTCGGATCCGGAGACGACGAGGACGACGGCCACGTCTGCGAGAACTGCCAGGGAACCGGGATCCCCGAGGGCGTGCCGATCCGCGATCTGCTCGGCCAGCGGCGCGACGCGATCTACGTTCGGGCGTACGCCTGGTCGACCAAGGTCTTCCTTTGGGCGCGCGACTGCTACTGGGAGCAGGGGATGCGGAACCGCGACATGTTCCGCGTGAACGTGAACGCGTACCTCGTCCCGGTGAAGATCGCGTTCGCCCTCGTCGAGGAGGCGCGCGGCGACGAGCACTCGCCGGCGATCGCGGCGATGGAGTACGAGCTTGCCTCGACCTATCTTTCGCGCGTGCGCGAGTCGCTCGGCAGCCTCCGCGCGATGGGAATGTCGCATCCGGAAATGGGCTGGATGATGGACGAGGCGGACGGGCTGTCCGTCGCGCTCGACGAGCGCCGTAAGAAACTCACGGTATGAGCGTGCGCGTCGCGGCCATCATTCCGGCGTTCAACGAGGAACTCACCGTCGGCGACGTCGTCTCGACCCTCCGCGCGTCGCCCGACGTGCGAGAGGTGATCGTCGTGTGCGACGGGTCCACGGACAAGACAGCCGAGGTCGCGCGCGCGGCCGGTGCGACGACATATGCCCTTCCGAAGAACCAGGGCAAGGGCGCGGCGATGCTTCACGGCCTGGCGCATACGGACGCGTCGGTGATCGCGTTCTTCGACGCAGACCTGCGCGGGCTCACGGCCGACCACGTCGCGCGGCTCGTCCTTCCCGTCGTTAACGGCTCCCGCGTCATGAACGTGGGGATCCGCGACCGCGGGACGCTCGCGTCGAAGCTCGCGTCGCTCCTCCCGCTCATCGGCGGCGAGCGCGTCATGCTCCGACAGGTCGCCGAAGGCGTTCCTCCCGAGTATCTCCAGGGGTTCATGGCCGAGTCCGCGCTGAACTACTACTGCCGCTCGCGCGACCTCCCGTACGGTTCCGTCCACCTGCGCGGCCTTTCCATCCGCCGGAAGTACGAGAAGGTCGGCTGGCGGCTCGGCGTGGTACAATACGCGAAGATGGCCGGGGAGATCGTCGGATCGATGCTGGCCGTGAGGATCGGCAGGATATTAAAGAGATTTTAACGTTATGCCCGTAAATCCATCCGACATCTCTTCGTTCCAGGACGCGGTCGTCACCGTCATGGGCCTTGGCGCGTATACCCAGGGAAGCGGCATCGGCGCGGCCAAGTGGCTGATGCGCCATGGCGCGCAGCTGGTGATCACCGACCTCAAGTCCGAGGACGAGCTCCGCGAGTCCGTCGACGAGATTTCGAAGTGGTACGAGACGTACCGCGCGCAGTTTCCGGACCGCACGATCTACCAGCCCGTGTTCGCGCTGGCCGAGCACCGCGCCCAGGACTTCACAGACGTCGACCTCGTGGTCCAGAACCCCGGCGTCCCGCGCGAGTCCGAGTTCATCCTTCTTGCTCGCGAGCACGGCGTCCCGGTGGAAAGCGACATGTCGCTGTTCTTCCGGCACTGCCCGTTCCCGATCTACGCGATCACCGGCACGCGCGGAAAGTCGACGACCACCGCGCTGCTCGGGGAGATGTTCAGGGCCGTGAATCCGAAGACGGTCGTGGCGGGAAACATCACGCGCTCGCCGCTCGAGGACCTCGACATGCTGCTTGCCGAGACGACCGTCGTCCCGGTCGTCCTTGAAATGTCCTCCTGGCTCATCGAGAGCCTTGAGTCCGTCGACCGAGGTCCGGACATTGGCGTGCTGACGAATATCTTTCCGGACCACCTCAACCGCTACGCGTCGCTCGAGGCGTACGCGGAATCGAAGCTCCAGCTGTTCCGCCACTGCAAGCCGGGTCAGAAGGCCGTGCTGAACGCCGACCACGAGATGGTCCGCGCGATGGCGGACAAGATCGGATGCGACAAGTTTTGGTTCTCGGAACAGGCGACCGAGGCGAAGAACGGCGTGTTTCTCCGCGACGGTCAGATCGTCTGTGCCGTAGAGGGGGTCGAGCACGTGCTCGGCGACACCGCGACGATGGCGCTCCAGGGGACGCACAACCTTCTGAACGCGCTTGCCGCGTCGCTTGCCGCCCACCTTGCCGGCATTCCGGCCGACGTGATTTCGGCGACGCTCAAAACGTTCCAGGGGCTGCCCGGCCGCCAAGAGATCGTGAAGGAGGTACGCGGCGTCGCCTATGTCAACGATACGACCGCGACCTCTCCTGACGGCGTGATCGCGGCGCTCGATCGATTTGGAAAAACCAAGCGCGCCGTGCTCATCTGCGGCGGATCGACAAAAGGGCTTCCGTACGCGGAAATGGGCAAAAAGGTCGCAAAGACTTGCAAGTTCGTCGTGTACCTTGACGGAACTGCCACGCCCGACATTCAGAAGAGCATCGGGGAATCCGTCCCGTCCGTCGTCGCGACGTCCATGGAAGACGCGGTCAAGCTCGCCGCGAAGGGGTCGGAGGAGGGCGACACGGTCGTCCTTTCGCCGGGCGCCGCCAGCTTCGGGATGTTCAGGAACGAGTTCGACCGCGGCGAGCAGTTCGTGGAGGCGGTCAAAAAAATTAAAGAGTAGTTTCGTGTCATTGCGAGCTCCTCAGAGCGAAGCAATCCCACGCGCTAGAGATTGCTTCGGCCTGATGGCCTCGCAATGACAGGCACATGGTCAAGACGTCGATTCGAAAAATGATCCCGGCACCGGTTCTCGGCGCCTATCACTACGCGCTTGCCGTCGTGGCGGCGTTGGCATACGGGCGTCCGTCCAGAAAGCTCGTCGTCATCGGCGTGACCGGGACGAACGGGAAGTCGACGACGACGGAGTACGTTGGGAGGATCCTTGAGAGCGCCGGGCACAGGGTGGGCTGGACGGGGACGACGTCGTTCAAGGTCGCGGACCGGGAATGGACGAACGACCGGAAGATGACGATGCTCGGAAGGTTCGCGACGCAGAGGTTGCTGGCGGACATGGTGAAGGCCGGCTGCGAGTACGCGGTCGTGGAGACATCGTCGCAGGGAATCGCCCAGTCGCGGCACGTCGGAATCGATTACGACGTGGCCGTGTTCACGAACCTGACCCCGGAGCACATCGAGTCACACGGAGGATTTGAGAATTATAAGAAGGCAAAAGGACGGCTCTTTGCCGCCTTGCCTAAGGGAAGGCGGAAATCCGGTCAGGAAAAAGTTTCCGTCGTGAACGTCGACGATGCGCACGCGGAATATTTCCTCTCGTTCGACGCGGACGAAAAGATCGGGTTCGGACTGAAGAACGGTCGCGCGGACATTTTCGCGACGGACGTCGCGATGTCCTCGAAGGGAACGACTTTTTCCGTCGACACTCAGCGACTCAGCGACTCAGCGACTCAACGACTTTCGTTCTCGATCTCTCCCATCGGACGATTCAATCTGATGAACGCGCTCGCCGCGATTGCCGCCTGCCGCGCGGTCGGACTGTCCTGGGAGAAAATCCAGGCGGGAATCGCGTCGCTTCGGCCGGTCCCGGGACGTTTCGAATCGATCGCCGAGGGCCAGCCGTTCTCGGTGATCGTCGACTACGCGCCCGAGCCGGCGGCGCTAAGCGCGCTGTACGACGCGCTCGACCTGATCGATCACGGTCGAATCATCCACGTCCTTGGCTCGACGGGAGGCGGCCGCGACGTCGCGCGCCGCCGTGTCCTCGGGGAGATGGCCGCGGAGCATGACGACGTGGTGATCGTGACGAACGAGGATCCGTATGACGACGATCCGATGGGGATCGTTCGGGAGGTGGCCGAGGGGGCCAGGGGACGGAGGGTCGAAGGAAAGGACCTTTTTCTCATCCTCGACAGACAGGAGGCGATCGACAAGGCGGTCGAACTGGCCGAGCCGGGCGATCTCGTCTTGCTGACTGGAAAAGGTTGCGAACCGGTGATGGCCGTGGCGAACGGACGAAAGATTCCCTGGGACGATCGGGACGCGGCGCGAAAAGCGCTTGCCAAACGCGGATATGCTGCTCATCGATAAGGCCATCCAACTAAAACCGGAGGAGGACGTGCTCGAGGTCGTGCACGAGGACGTCGTGCCGCACCTGCCGCGGTTCTTCCTGCTGTTCCTCTGGGTCGTGATCCCGTTCTTCTTTTTGTTCCCGCTGTTTCGAGAGGGATGGGTCGGCGTGCTGATCTTCTTCGGGCTGTTCGGGAGCGCGACCTACTTTTTTCTGCGGGCTTACGTGAAGTGGTCCTGTACGGTCATGATCGTCACGGACCGACGCGTCATCGACGTGGAACGGAAGGCGTTCTTTGACCGCGAGATCTCCGAAATTTCCTATCCGCGCATCGACGAGGTAAGCTATCGGGTGAAGGGGGTGTTTCCGACGCTGTTCCGGTACGGCAGCATCCGGCTCCACGTGGCCGGAAGCGCGGCGGACATCGAGTTCAGGAACGCGGCGCGGCCGAGCCGGATCCACGACCTGATCAACGACCTGCGCGAGCATGCGCGGACGGCGGCGAAAAAGGCGGTCCCGGTCGTGACCGAAGCCGAGCGCGACGAGGCCATCGAGCAATTCTTTCACGATTCCCATGCCTGAGATACGCAAGCCACTTTGGAGGCGACTGATCGAGTTCCGACTGCTGTTCGTCGTGAACGCGGTCATTTTGGTTGCCATCGGCTGCTCGTTCGGCCGGGAGTGGATTCGCAACCGGGAGATCCAGGGCGAGATCGCCGGGCTGCAGGATCAGGCGGCGGCGCTGCAGGCGCGCAACCTGGAGATCGCGGACCTGAACACGGCGTTTCGGACCGAGTCGTTCATTGAGCGCGAGGCGCGCCTAAAGCTCGGTCTGAAAAAGCCCGGGGAAAACGTGGTGATTATTCAGGACGGGGGAGCGGAAGGGACCGTGGCGACCGGCGCCGACGCGGAGGCGATCGCCAAGGCGGCGGACCCAAGGACCCTGCTAGCCCTGGACGCGGCCGAGCCGGAGGTTGCGAACCCAATCAAATGGTGGCATTATTTCCTTCGTTAGCACGTTCACTTATCCACACCCCGCTATGGAGCCAGAAATCGTTGAAGCGCCCGCCGTTATCGTTGAGCCGACCGTTTCTGTCGCCGAGACCGCTCCGTCCGAGCCCGACGCCGACGCCTCGATCTCCAAGCAAAAGTCGCGCGTTCCCCAGAAGGTGAAGCATGCGCTTGTCGCCTGCGGGCTGCTCTTTGGCGTTTTCGCCATCATGACCTCGTTCGTGTACCGTCACAATCCGATGGACTCGTCCGTTCGGAAAATCGTGAACGTCATTCCGTACCCGGCGGCGGTCGTCGGAACCCACGTGATCACCATCAGGCAGTACCTTGCCGAGCGCGACGCGCTGAGTACCTACTTTGCGTCCGCGGCCGCGCAGGCCGGGGCCGCCGCCCCCGACGAGGCGACCAACGAGAAGAACGTCCTTGACACGATGATTCACAAGCTGGCGGTCGCGGACCTGGCGA
>JAHFIS010000045.1 GCA_023246275.1 Candidatus Uhrbacteria bacterium | reverse complement strand
GACCGCGCCAACGCGGACGCGATTTTGGCCCGCGCGAAGAAAGGCGAAAGCTTTGACGCGCTTGTCGCCGAGGCATCGAAGGATTCCAACAAGGACACGACGAAGGGCGTGCTCGACGGCCTGGCGCTCGAGTCCCCGTACTACGCGTCGATGGTCCAGGCGATCCTCGACAGCAAGACGAAGGCCGGCGGCGTCGTGCCGAAGGTCGTGGAGTCTCCGGAAGGACTGATCGTCGAGAAGTACGTCTCGACGAAGCAGAACGTGGACGCGCAGCTTTCCCACATCCTCGTGTGTTGGAAGGGGAAGACGCGCTGTTCCTCCGAGACGTCCCAGATCGACGCGTCGAACCTGATCAACAAGCTCAAGGGCGAGGCGACCCCGGAGAATTTCGCCGACCTCGCGAAGGCGAACTCGACGGACACGTCCGGCGACGGAACGGGCGACCTCGGCTGGGTGGGAGCGGGCCAGATGGTGGCGCCGTTCGAGCTCGCCGCGAACGCGACGAAAGTCGGGGCGATCTCCGACGTCGTCGAAACCGAGTTCGGCTATCACCTCATCTACAAGCGCGCCGAAAAGCCGGTGACCGTGTATACGGTGCAGCGCGTCCTTCTTCCGCTCGCTTCCGAAACCGACATCGTCGGCGCCGTGTCGCCGTGGAAGAACACCGAGCTGTCCGGAAAGCAGCTGAAGCGCGCTTCCGTTCAGTTTGATTCCAGCACGAACGCGCCGAACGTTTCGATCCAGTTCGACGCCGACGGCGGAAAGATCTTTGGCGACCTCACGGCGCGTCTCGTGGGGCAGCCGATCGGCATCTTCCTCGACGGAAAGCCGATCTCCACCCCGAACGTGAACCAGGCGATCTACGGCGGCCAGGCCGTCATTACGGGCAACTTCACGCTCGACGAGGCCAAGCTCCTCGCCCAGCGCCTGAACGCGGGAGCCCTGCCGGTGCCGGTGACCCTTCTTTCGCAGGAAACGGTCGGGCCGACGCTCGGGCTCGCATCGCTCGACAAGTCCGTGCAGGCCGCGCTCATCGGGTTTGCACTCGTGGCGCTGTTCATGATCGTCGTGTACCGGTTGCCGGGCATCGTGGCCGCGGCCGCGCTCGTGCTGTACGCCTTCCTTAACCTTGCCGCCTACCGCCTGTTCGGAGTGACGATCACTCTTTCCGGAATCGCCGGGTTCGTGCTCGGCCTCGGCATCGCGGTGGACGCGAACGTGCTCATCTTCGAGCGCATCCGCGACGAATACCGCTCTGGCCGCGAGCTGATCCCAAGCATCGACGACGGATTCACCCGCGCCTGGGCCCCGATCCGCGACGGCCACCTCACCACGCTCATCTCCGCCGGCGTGCTCTACTCGTTCTCGTCGAGCTTCGTGCGCGGCTTCGCCCTGACCCTCGCGGTCGGCGTCATCCTCTCGCTGTTCACGGCCATCACGGTGACGCGCTTCTACATGCGGAACGTGCGCGGCTGGAAGTGGTTCCAGAATCCGCGGCTCTACTCGCTTAAGCGGAACGCGAAGTAATATGAAAAAAATCTCTTTCGTCGGGCTGCGCCGCTGGTGGTTCGCCCTGTCCGGTCTCTCGATCGTTGCCAGCTTCGTCGCCCTTGCCGTCTTCGGACTCGAGTTTTCCATCGACTTCAAGGGTGGATCGCTCATGGAGCTTTCCTTCGCGAACGCCGCTCCGGCTTCCGCGGACATCACCTCGGCCCTGACCGATTCCGGCGAGCAGAGCGTGACGGTCCAGTCGTCGTCCGGCAACCGAGCCATCGTCCGCCTGCAGTCGCTCACCGAGGAGCAGCACCAGGCCGTCCTGGCAACGCTTCACGCGAAGTTCGGTGACTTTACCGAGGACAAGTTCGATTCCATCGGGCCGGTGATCGGCAACGAGCTGCGCAAGTCCGCGCTGCTCGGCCTCGTCACGACGCTCGTTCTGATCGGGCTTTACATCTCCTGGGCGTTCCGCAAGGTTTCCGAGCCGATTGCCTCGTGGAAGTATGGCATGCTGACCGTGCTGTGCGCGGCGCACGACGTCATCATCCCGCTTGGGGTCTTCGCGGTCATCGGACACTACTGGCACTGGGAAGTGGGCACGGCGTTCATCGCGGCCATGCTGACCATCCTCGGTTACTCGATCTCCGACACGGTCGTCGTCTTCGACCGCACTCGCGAGAACCTGTCCCGCCACACCGGCGAGGCGTTCGAGGATATCGTCGAAAAGTCCATCCAACAGACGTATATCCGCTCCATCAACACGTCGGTGACGGTTCTCCTCGCGCTCTCCTCGATCCTCCTGATCGGCGGCGAGACGACCCGCCCGTTCGCTCTCGCCCTCCTCATCGGAGTGCTCGTGGGAACGTACTCGTCGATCTTCTTCGCGAGCCCGGCGCTGGTGGAATGGGAGATGCTCAAGAAAAAATAGGCGAGGGAGGGGATACGAACCTACGAACTGGCTGCGAACCTACGAAAAAGGGCCACGGACAATTAATGTCCGTGGCTTTCGTTTATCCACCGTTCGCAGGTTCGCAGCCAGTTCGTAGGTTCGTATCCAATATGCTACAATGTCCCCACTATGTTCTTCGCCGCCATCCTCTCCAACTCGCTCACCTCCCCGGTCTTCTGGAACCAGCCCATCGACGTCGTGCTGTACGACTTGCTCGTGTGGTTCGGATGGATTCCGATCGTGGTCATCGTCCTCTGGGGAATGACGCAGGTGTGGAAGGCCACGCGCCAGGAGAAGTGGGCGAAGTCGCTCAAGTACTGCGTGATCGCGATCGACGTGCCGCCGATGACGGAGCAGACGCCGAAGTCGCTGGAGAACATGTACTCCTCGCTTTGGGGCGCGTTCTCGAACCTGACGTGGAAGGAGCAGTGGATCCTGGGGAAGACGCAGCCGCTGTTCTCGTTCGAGATCGTCTCGACCGAGGGATACGTCCAGTTCTATGTTCGCGTGCTGACACGGTACCGCGACGTGGTGGAGGCCGGCATCTACGCCGCATACCCGGAGGCGGAGATCACGGAGGTGGAGGACTACGCCTCGTGGGTTCCGACCGAGTTTCCGCACGACACGTGGGACGCGTGGGGAACGGAGCTGGTATTGAAGAACGCCGAGATCTTTCCGCTGCGAACCTACCTCGACTTCGAGGACAAGGTTTCCGGAGAGTTCAAGGACCCGCTCGGAGGGGTTTTGGAACAGCTGGCAAAGATGAGGCCGGGCGAGCATTTTTGGATTCAGTTCATCATCCAGCCAAACAAGAATGACTGGAAGAAAGCGGGCGAGGAGTTCATCAACAAGGTGTTCGGAAACACTCCCAAGCACAAGCCGGGAATGTTCGACAATCTGATCACGGACGTCCTTTCCATTCCGGCGGACATCGGGATGCACGCGTTCGGGTTCGAGACGGGAGCCGATCCGCACGCGAAGCCGAAGCAGGACGAGGACATGTGGAAGGCGTTCAAGATTACGATGGCCGAGAAGGAACAGGTGGAAGGGGTCCTCAAAAAGATCGGAAAGGTTGGCTATTATACGAAGACGCGCATCGTGTACCTTGGAAAGAAGGGCGTGTACGACAAGCAGGCCCGTACCGCGTTCGTGAAGGGGATGTTCCACCAGTACGCGCACCTCAACCTGAATAATTTTTCGCTGAGCGGCGACGCGACCCCGAAGGACGACTATTTCTGGCAGGCCTGGACGTACAATGCGCGCCAGGGCAGGCTTCTTCGCGCATTTAAAAATCGCTCCTGGGGCACGGGCGCCACTCCGAAGGTGCTCAACGTCGAGGAACTTGCCACGCTCTGGCATTTCCCGTCGCTGCTCGTGAAGTCGCCTCTCGTCAAGAAGGCGGACGCGAAGCGATCCGAGCCGCCGGTCGGGCTCCCGATTGGGTCCGACGACGTCGACCACCACTCGATGCCGGCGCGCATGTCGGCTTCCGCGCACGCGCCCGTTTTGTCGGCGCACCAGGGCGGGGTCGCCGCGCCGCATCACGATGAGGCGCACGGGACGCATACGGAATCGCACGGGACCGCGGAGGAGCCGGAAATCCGGTTGCCGGGGATGGAACCGTCCGAGGCACCCGCCTCCGCCCATCAGTTCACTCCCGACGAGGAAGGCGAGGACGGCCTGGATTCCACCGACATGGGGCCACCTGCAGACATCGAGCTGCCAGGACCTCCGCCAGGATGGGTTGACGATGGTATTCCCCCGAATCTTCCCGTATGAGCTACGAGCACGATCACGAGAACGAGGTGAACTATTTCGCGCGTACCAATTTCCGCAATCAGATGCGGAAATTTGGCGTTAAGACGGATGATCGACGCCGTCATGTCTACGTGATCGGAAAGACGGGCATGGGCAAGACAGTCCTGCTTGAGAACCTGATCCTGACGGACATCTACGCCGGCCATGGATGCGCGTACATCGATCCGCACGGAGACACGGCCGAGCGGCTGATCGATTATATTCCGAGCTGGCGCATCAACGACGTCATCTATTTCAATCCGGCCGACCTCGATTTTCCAATCGGGTTCAATATCCTCGAGACCGTCAGCGAGAAGACGAAGCATCTCGTGGCGTCCGGGATGATGGGCGTGTTCAAGAAGCTCTGGGAGAACCTCTGGAGCGCCCGCATGGAGTACATTCTGAACAACGCGATTCTCGCGCTGCTCGACAATCCTGGTTCGACGCTGCTCGGGATCAACCGCATGCTGTCCGACGCGGACTTTCGGCGTAAGATCGTCGCGAACGTGCAGGACCCGGTGGTCAAGCAGTTCTGGCTCGTCGAATTCGCCAGCTACCAGGAGAAGTACGCGCAGGAAGCCGTGGCCCCGATCCAGAACAAGATCGGACAGTTTTTGTCCGCCTCGGTCATCCGCAACATCGTGGCGCAGGTGAAGTCGACCATCAATATCCGCCAGCTGATGGACGAGCAGAAGATTCTGATCATCAACCTGTCCAAGGGACGCATCGGAGAGGACAACATGCGCCTGCTCGGAGGGTTGCTGATCACGAAGCTCCAGCTGTCCGCCATGGAGCGCGTCGACCAGCCGGAGCACGAGCGCAAGGACTTTTACATGTACGTGGACGAGTTTCAGAACTTCGCGACGGAATCGTTCGCGGGCATCCTGTCCGAGGCGCGCAAATACCGGCTCTGCCTCACGATGGCCCACCAGTACATCGCCCAGCTCTCCGACGAGGTGCGCGAGGCCGTGTTCGGAAACGTCGGCACGATCATCACCTTCCGCGTTGGCTCGCCGGATGCCGCGTACATGGAGACGGAGTTCGCGCCGCGATTTTTGCCGGAGGACATCATCAACCTGCCGAAGTACAACGTCTATCTGAAATTGCTCATCGACGGCGTCACGAGCCAGCCGTTCTCGGCCATGACCCTTCCGCCGATCGCCAAGCGCACGGGGTCGGAGGAGAAGGTGATCAAGGTGAGCCGCGAGCGGTACACGACGCCGCGCGAGGAGATCGCGGACAAGATCATGAAGTGGACCGGGATGGGCGACGACGAATCCATCGGCAAGATGGTCGCGGAGATGGAACAGAAGAAAAAGGACGCGAAGGGATCGAAGAAGCCGCGTTTCGAGTACAAGTGCTCGCGCTGCCAGAAGGACATCGTGCTCGCGGTCCAGCTCGACACGAGCCGGCCGATCTATTGCGAGGAGTGCATCGAGATCGTGAAGGAGGAGCGCGCGAAGGGGAAGGACCGAAAGGACACGAGACGCATGCCGTCGCCGCCCCCGCCGCCGATCTCTCAAGATCGCCCCGAGGCAACCCGAAAAGCCACCGTCGACAGTACCCCGCGTCCCGCGCCGTCCGTCTCCCTCACGGCACTTGCCCCGGTCGCCAGGCCCCCGGCAGCCACGGTCATCAGACACGTTTCCCCTCCTGATAGGCAGGAGGGGTCAGGGGTGGTTGTCGCGCCGAAGCCCGTCGTTTCTACTCCGCCGTCCGCGACGGACTTCATGTCCCAGATGCTGTCATCCCCGCTGAACAGTCCGCCAAAAATCGAGAAAATGTCTCCAGATGCTCAATCGCATTCACTACCAACGCCGAGCGTTGGCAGTTCCTCCCCGTCCGCCCCGCGCCCGTTCGTTCCAGGGAAGGATACGCGCCGCAAGCGCCCAAACAAGGGCACCGGCGGTCCGAATTCGCCCCAGGCGTTCCTGCAGAGCCCGAAGCCGAGGCAGACAGTCTCGCCCGTCACACAAACGACCAACAACCTACGTCCACAACAATCCGTCTCTCCCAAACCGTTACCACCAACCCCGAGCGTTGGTAACCAAGTTGTGTCAACACCGAGTGTTGACACGCGAACCCCCGTCGTCGCGTCGGCTCCGGCGTCAACACCGAGTGTTGACCGACCCATGCCAGCCCGACTACCAACACCAAGCGTTGGTAGTACCGTGCCGACGCCTCCGCCACCCGTCGACGACAATGACGGCTGGGTTCCGCTGAAGTCCGGGACGGTGTACTCGGGGCAGACGATCAAGTTTGACTAGTTGTTATAATCCGACGCCTATAGCGTCGGATTTTTTGTCATAGAAAAAGAACGGCTA
>JAHFIS010000044.1 GCA_023246275.1 Candidatus Uhrbacteria bacterium | reverse complement strand
CGATCGCGCGGGCCACCTTCGGGTCCGACTTGAGGCTCGCGATGTTCGCGTCCACGACCATCTGGACGTCCCCGCCCGACGGCGGGGCAACCACGCGACCGCCCCAGCCCACGTTCGTGATCAGCTTCTCGACGTCCGAGTCCACGGCCTTTATCGCGATCTGCTTCTGGGCGAACCCCTCCTGGACCGCGTCCGCGACGCGAACCCATTCCGAGAGCGGAAGCGAGAACAGCTTCCTCTTCAGCTCGTCCACGAACGCCCCGATCAGCTCCTTGCGCTGTGCCGGCGGAATCCCCAACCCCTTGTATCCGACCTCGACCTGGTATTCGAGCTCGTCGGGAACGTTGTCCGCGCTGAACGTCTGGCCGCCGACCGCGATGGGGCCGGTGATGCCGAGAAGGGCCCGGAGAAAGGTCGGGGTTACGCCGACGACCCCGTCGATTGACTGCGAGGCGCCGCCGGCCGCGACCGTCTCCCGGTTGAACAGCCACAGCGCGTCGTCCGAGCTCATTGCAAAGTCCGGCGACCAGTTTGCGTCCCGAAAAAACCATGTTTGAGTCGCATTGTAGCGCGCGAGCGGAGCCGGTGAGGGATCCTTCGCGATCCCTTCGCTCGGCTTGTCGAGGGCATACGAGTCGGCCGTCTCAAGCCTGGTCACGTCGCCGTCCCTGGTCTTCAAGACCCCGTACGTGCCGATGAACCCTCCGCCCGGACGAAGCTCCGCGTTGTTCAAAAAGAGAAGGAGGTGCGTGCGTTCACGGTCAAGTCCCGCGAACTCCGGGACCAGCTCGGACGCGACGGCCAGCGTCTTTACGACCGTCTGTCCCTCGGCAAGCTTCGCGTCAAGCGGTCCGAGCGCGTCGGCGATCGGACCGATCAGTCCCGTCGTGTCGATCGTCGAAAGCTCCGAGCGCGCGATACTGATGCGGGCGGCGAGAAGCTGGAGGTCGGAGGATGCGCCGGCGAGGCGCTCGAGCATCGCGCGCTTGGTTTCGCTCGACAGGTCGTCGAACGTGGCGCGCGGGGCGGTCCCGTCGGCCATCTGGCGCAACTCGGCCGTCGTGAATCCCGAGAGGCGAACAAGCTCGCCGCCAAGGTCCACCGCGGTCTGGAGCGCGCCGATCACCTCTCGGCCGCTCGTCACCAGCGCGTCGGCGGCCCGAATCTGCGTGGAGACCCACGGAAGAATCTCGGCGGTCCGCAAGAGCACAAGCCCCTTTTCCGCGGACGCGAACTTGTCGTCCGCGACCGCCAGGTCCACGGCCGCCTGGTCGAAGTCCATCGCCACGGCCGCGTCGCGCGACCGGTACAGCGCGTCCTTCCCGTCGAGCGCCGCCGCTACCACCTGCCCCGTGGCAAACAGAACCACCACGATCCACAGCGCGACGACCCCGAGCGCCACGAACAGCGCCACGCGAACGGCCTTCCGTCGTTGGTGGGCGCGATGTCGCTTGGGAGCCTCGACCTCGTGAAGGAAGTTGACGGTGTGCGACATAGGATTACGCGGTGACGCGGGGATTCTTGTCCCGCCGATATTTCAAAAAGTAGTATACCGCACTTTTGATCTGGACGCGCGTGAGCGGATGGGTCAGCTGCTGCCAGAAATTCCCGTCCGCGGTCTCGCGGCGGTGGTAGTGGATCATCCGCGATTCCGG
Organism: Candidatus Uhrbacteria bacterium; assembly: GCA_023246275.1. Classification (GTDB taxonomy): domain Bacteria; phylum Patescibacteriota; class Patescibacteriia; order UBA9934; family GWF2-40-263; genus YC12-FULL-57-11. The sequence goes on along the minus strand of JAHFIS010000044.1, from coordinate 4,913 downwards.
GTGGTAGACCACGCGGTGGCCGGCCTTCCAGAATCGGCGGCACAGGTCCTGGTCCTCGAAGTACATGAAGTACGCCGGATCGAACCCGCCGACCCGGTCGAGCGCGGAACGGCGGACAAGGATCGCGGCGCCAAGGAGATAGTCGACGTCGCGCGTCTCGGCGTGGTTCCACGCGGCCATCGTGTACCGGTCGAGATGGTCGCGGACGCGCTTCAGGCGGCGAACGAATGGGAGTCGGCGCGCAAGGACGGTTGTCGGAGTCATGAACGTATAGCAGCTGTGCTGGAGCGTCCCGTCGGGGTTGCGCAGCTGCGGCCCGACCATCCCGACGTCCGGATGCGCGTCAAGATACTCGACCAGCTTCTCGAACGCGCCTGGCATGACGACGACGTCCGGGTTGAACACCATCACGTACCTCCCCGTCGCGGCATCGAACCCGCGGTTCATCCCGCGTCCGAACCCGACGTTCTTCCGCTCGTCGATCACTCTCACCTCGGGAAACTCCCGCGCCATCGCCGTCGTCGCGCCGCTCGGATCGTTCTCAACCAAAAGAATCTCGTGCGAGACGCTCGGGGAAACGCGACGGATTCCCTTCAGCGTCTGGCGGACGAGGCGGTGGTTCTTATACCCGATGATCACGATCGACAGGTCGAGCATACCGTTTCTTGAGCATCTTAGGGGAAAGCTTCAGCGCGGAGAAATACGCGGAGATATTTTTTGTCTCGAAGACGAGAACGTAGACGAACCTCCGGAACTCGAACCAGGCGATCCACGGGAGCGCGAGGAGGCCGCTGAGGATTCCCTCGTTCTTCAGCACGAGCAGGAGGTGGTTGCGCGTCGAGTACCAGTTGCGCATCGCCGACTTTCCGCGGCGGTTCCGAATGCGCGCGAACCAGCCCTGGTTCTCGGCACCGTATGCCGCGCGATGGTGGTAGGCCACGGCCTTCGGGACATAGCGCGACGCAAAGCCGCGCTTCTTCGCGCGCCAGGCAAGATCGACGTCCTCCTTATACAGAAAGAAATCGTGGTCGAGAAACTCATCGCCGTTGCGAAGAGCCTGGAGGGTCGACGCGCGGTAGAACGCGAGCGCGCCGGCCGCGCCGAAGATTTCCGTCGACGCGTCGTGCTGCCCCTTGTCGAGCTCGCCCGCGCCGCGGTCCGTGCACGTTCGGTTGCGGTGCTGGGCAAGGCCGGTGGAATCGATCCGCTCGGACTTCACCGTCTCGCAGAACACCTCGTCCTGCGCGTTCTCCCGGAACGCGCGCAGGAGCTTTCCCTGGAACGAGCCGATGGACGAGGGTTCCTTCTCGGCGGCCCTCACGATCTCCTCCAGGAACGTCGGGGTCAGGATGATGTCCGGGTTCGTGATGAGGACGAACCGGTCGGACAGGTCGTCGTCGCCCCAGTGGTCGATCGCGTACCGGATGGCCAGGTTGTGCGCCGCGGAGAACCCAATGTTGCGCGCGTTGCGGATGACCGCCACCTGCGGAAACTCGTCGCGCAAAAAGGCCGCGACCCCGTCCGAGGAGGCGTTGTCGACCACGAGCACGTTGAAGTCCGCGAACGTCTGTGCGAAGATGGACTTCAGCAGTTCCGGCAGGAAATCCATGCTGTTCCAGGCGACGATGTGGATGGAGACGCGTTGATACATAAGTGAGCGAACTATACGCGTATGAGCGACAAACTTCAACTCTTCCTGTTCGACTGGAGCGGCACGATCAGCGACGACCGGAGGCCCGTTTACGAGGCAAACAGGCGCATGCGGCGCGGGTATGGGATCCCGACGGTCTCCTTCGAGGAATGGATCGCGACCGTCACTGGAAACGCCTACGACGCGTTCCTGGCGCTCGGCGTAGACGTGACCGAGCGCGAACTCAACGAGAACTACCTCGCCCGGCTCTCCGAGGTCGTCGCCGAGGGGGTCCGTCCCGAGGCGTATCTCGACGCGGCAGACGCGATGGCGAAATTGTCGGCTCTCGGACACCCGATCGGCGTCGTCAGCAGCCATCCGCAGTCACACCTGTCGAACGAAGCCGAGCGCTACGGGATTCACTCTCGCTTCGACGTCATCAGCGGCGACCATCGCGACAAGACTCCGGAGCTCGTCCGCCTCTGCGCGGAATACGGCGTCGACCCGCGAAGCGCCTGCTACGTCGGCGACATGACGTTCGACGTCCGCGCGGCAAAGCGCGCCGGCATGCGATCGTTCGCGGTCACGACGGGATACCATCCGCGCGAATTGCTCGAGACGGAAAGCCCCGACGGCCTGTTCGACTCGCTCACGGAACTCACGACCTTTTTTTCTCCGTCACGTTGAACCCCAGGTACTTCCCAACCATCAGCCGCGTCTGCGCGTCGATGGCCGGCAATGCGCCGAACAGGATGAACGTGACCGGAAGCAGAATCCACTGGAACACCATCACGATCCACATGGATTTCTTGACCGTCGACGGGCGCGGCGGGAGCATCGTGAGCGCCATGGCGCCGGACACGAAGACGCCGAGCATGGCCAGGCGCATGAGCCACTCGAGGGTGAACGGGGCGTCCTGCACGAGGGCGTTGGACTCGGAGCTGGTGAGACTGAGCGGGAGGCGGCCGAGCACGAAGATGAGAAGCGGCGCTGCGGCCCAGGTGTACATTCCTTCCAGATGGTTGAACAGGTACTTGAACTTGAGGCGCCTGGAAATCTTCGGGTGCCTGCGGAACTGGTCGATCATGTACGGAAAATGCTCCGCGCCCCAGGCCCAGCGACGCATCTGCTTGTACAACGCCACGAGCGCGTCGAGGTACGTTTTGCCCGTCACGGTGTCCATCGACACCGGCAGGAACATCGGCGTGACGCGATAGTCGCCCTCGTACTTCAGGAACGCCTGCATGAATATGCGCGAGTCCTCGGTCACGATGTCCTTCTGCCAGAACCCCACGTCCCTCAGCATCGTCCACGGCATCGAGTGCGACGAGAAGGTCCACAGCCGCTCGGGCCGCGCCAGCTCGGTGAGGATCCAGAAGGTGGTTCCGAACGCGGCGACGCGGACGGGAGCGGGAGTCGTCCAGATGTTATTCGCGAAGAGGGCGACCGGCTGGAACGACGAGCGCGTCGGGTTCGGGACGGTGCAGTAGAGATAGGTGAGGTACGCGAAGTATTGCGGGTGGACGACCGTGTCCACGTCGAAGCAGGAGACGACGATATTCTCGTCCGCGATCTCGGAACACTCGGCGGCCAGCGTCTCGACGACGCGCAGCCCGGCCCAGTTCAGGTTCGATCCCTTCCCCGGGATCTCGTCGGGCAGGCCCGTTGGATGCTCGGTGACGATCACCTTCTTGAACACATTTCCGAACTCGCGCCGCACAAGCTCCGCGTTCTTGCGGAAGTGCCCCGAATCGCGCCCCTCGCCGGCGAGGACGATCAGGATCCGCTCATTCGGAAACTTGCAGTCGCGGATCGAACGGAGCGTCCCGCGGATGATGTCGACGTCCTCCTTGTACGTCGGAAGAAAGATCAGGTGATGGATCTTCGACGAGCCGTCGACGGTCGCGAGCTTCGCAAACCAGTCCGCCCGCGTCGTCGCCCGGTACTCCCGCCACGCCGAGACCAGGTGGATCACGAAGTACACCACGCGGAACACCCAGAACACGTCGAACACGATGATGAACACGATCACCCAGTACGGAACGACAAAGGAGAGCACAAGCGACAACACAAGCGTCGCCCAAAACAGGATGCCCTGCAGCATCTCCCAAAAGCGATGGGTTCCGTATCGGTAGCCGTCGGTGGACATAGTGGTAGGAAACTACCGTATTTTACCTGATTTTACAAGGGTTGACCATTCCAGAACCGAACAAAAAAGCGGCCCCAAGGCCGCTTTTGGTCTTATTTCTCGCTGGTCAGGTCCTTCCGCAGCCTGTCGAGAACCCGTGCCGCGTGGTCCTTGCCTCCAAGCCCGAATGCCAGCCCGCCGCCGAGCGCGAGCATCGCGATCAGTCCCGTGAACAGCGTGTTGATGAGTCCCTGCGCGATCTGGAGCTGGACCAGGGCGGCCATGAACGAGAACAGGAGGATCGCCCACTTGGCGATGCCGGAGAGGAAATCGGCGCTGGCAAGCTCAGCGGCCTCCACCGTCGTCTTCACCACGTTTCGGGTGAAGTTGGCGAGGATGATGCCGGCAAGAAGGATGATCACGGCGATGATCACGTTCGGGATGTACTCGACGACCTGGCGCAGGTACACCGTCACCTGGTCCCAGCCGAGGATGTCCGTCGCGGCGATGAGCGCCACGATGACGAAGAACCACTTCACGATCCAGCCGAGGAGCTTGCCGACGTGCAGCCGGATCCCGACCTTCTCGAGCGACTGCTTCACCTCGAGCTTTCCGACCAGCTCGTCGACGCGCAGAAGCTTCACGAGCTTCTCGACGACGGTCTGCAACACGGCGGCGATGACGAGGCCGATGAGAAAGACGACCGAGGCGCCGAGCACGTTCGGCAGGTACGAGAGGATGCTGTTCCACAGGCCAAGGACGGAGCCTTGGATGACGTCGACGGCTTGCATAGGGTTTTGATTAGGGATTAGGAGCGGTGATGTGAGGCGGGCGGTCGTAGATGGGAACCGCGAACCGGTCGACGGGCGGAAGAGTCGTCGGGATCGTCAGGCTGGCGAAATCGGCGCGCTCGACGTTCGGGATACCGATCACCGGGATTCCCTTCGCGAACGCGATTCCATTGGCGATCATGACGGAGACGCGGCTCGACGTGAACGATCCGGGGCCGGTGACGACGGCGACGGCGCCGAGGTCGTCGAGCGCGACGCCCCACCCGGCAAGCGATTCCGCGACGGTCGAGAGGTACGTCTCGGGCGAGGCCGCGACGGTCCTCGACTCGACGATCCGACCGTCCCTCGACAGTCCAACCGACAG
>JAHFIS010000043.1 GCA_023246275.1 Candidatus Uhrbacteria bacterium | reverse complement strand
GCCTGGTGCGCGCTCGACCCGAAGAAAAGCCGCATCAAGTACTTCGCGTCCAACGGACGCGTCGTCGAGAGGCTGAAGCTGTACGGCGTTCCGGCCGACCACATCTATCTGACGGGATTCCCGATGCCAAAGGAGCTGATCGGAGGTCCGGACTCGAGGATCCTGAAGGATTTGATCGCGCAGAGACTGTGCAATCTCGACCCGGAGGGAATCTTTCACGAGCGCTACCAACGGACGCTCAAGGCGGAGCTTGGGCCGCAGCGCTGCCAGATCGCGGGTGCGAACTACCCGCTGACCATCACCTACTCGGTCGGAGGCGCGGGGGCGCAGCGACAGCTTGGCGTGCAGGTGCTTGAGAGCCTGAAACGCAAGATCGCGCGGCACGAGGTCCGGTTCAATCTCGTCGCGGGAACGCGAAAGGACGTGGCGAAATTTTACACGGAGGCGGCGATCGGCCTCGGGCTGAAGAAGGAGCTCGGCACCTGGCTGAACATTCCCACGTTCGAGTCCCGCATGGAGTATTTCGAACAGTTCAGCGAGATCCTGGCGACCACGGACATCCTTTGGACGAAGCCGTCCGAGCTGTCGTTCTATACCGGCCTTGGCATTGCCGTCGTCATGGCCCCGCCGATCGGGAGCCAGGAGGAGTTCAATCGCATCTGGCTGCAGTACATGGGCGGGGGCGTGTCGCAGAACGACCCGCGGTATGCGGGCGAGTGGCTGTTCGACTGGGTTCGGTCGGGAGGCATGGCGCGCATGGCGTGGAGCGGATACGTGGAGGCTCCGACGCACGGGACGTACCGCATCGAGGATATCGTGCTCGGAAGAATCAGTGAGATACAGCCGCTGCCGCTGATCGTGTAAGATCTGGATCTATGGACAAACCACTTGAATTTCTTCTCGGGGCGATCGAGAAGGCCCATGAGCTTGCCGAGACGAAGCCCGAGGGGGAGCTGATCGCCGTGTCCGAGACCGTCTCGGCGGCCGCATCGGTATACGAGACGATCCGGAACTCGTTGGAATACGACGAGGAACACCTCCTGCGCCGAAACGCGATCAGGCGGATTCTGAAGCGCAAGCTCGGGGAGGTAGGCAGCGCGGCGCTCGCGGCGGACCTGCTGCGCGAGCTCATTTGGGCGCGCTACCTTCCCAACAAGGCGATTCCGGAATCGAAGATCGGCGTCCTTTCCTCGATTCTTGAGAAATACCATTTTCTGTTCGGCGCGGCCACGCACGAGACGAAGGAAGGCCAGCGCGCGCACGACTGGCTGCTGGACGTGGTGTCGACCGAAGTCGAGTACGCGATGTCGCCCCCGATCGTGGACGAGGCGGTGGCAAGCTTCGCGTACGCGGAGCTGAAGCAGCGCCTGTCGTGGAACAGCGAGGTCATCGGCGAGCAGGACCGCGACCTGCAGCTGTACGTCGCGGTGCACCGCGCCGTGCTCAAGAGCAACCTGGCAACCCTTCGGTTTCGCGTATTTTCGCTGTTTCATCCGGACTGGGTGGCCGGGGGAGCCCAGAAGAAGGCCGTGTCCGCGGAAGACCTTTCCAAGATGATCGGGCAGGTGGAGCGATCCATCCAGCATCCGGGCCAGGACGCGCTGTACATGATCGTCCGGCGCCATGCCATCGTGTTCCACGTCATCCGCGACGTGGCCGACGAGGATCCGAAGAGGTTCGCGGAACTGGTGGGGGCGCGGAACACGGGCGAGATCGACTCGCGCATCGCCCGGTTCGCGTCGGACCGGTACGCCCGGTTTCGGGCGCGTCTCCGCAATTCCGTCGTGCGCGCCGTCCTGTTCCTGTTCATCACCAAGATGGCGCTCGCGCTCATCATCGAATTCCCGTACGAGCGGCTCGTCCTGAAGACCGCGAACGTCACGCCGCTGCTCGTCAACATCATCTTCCATCCGACGATGCTCGGCATCATCGGAATGTCCGCGCGCCTGCCGGAGGCGGCGAACACGGAGGCGGTCATCCGGGAGGCGCACGCGTTCCTGGGGATCGGCGATGACGTGTCGTTCGCGTACAAGATGCGGCGGCCCTGGTCGCGCGGCGCGCTTGGCGTCGTCTTCAACGCGGTGTACGCGATCATGTTCCTGTTCACGATCACCGTGATCGCGACGATCCTGCGTTCCTTCGACTTTAACGCGCTCTCGATCTTCTTCTTCGTGTTCTTCCTCTCGCTTGTCACCTTCTTCGGCCTAAAGATTCGGAATACGCGTCGCGAGCTGATGGTGGTGGAACCGCGCGTCGGGATCGTCGGCACGATCGCGGACGTGCTGTTCCTGCCGATGATTCGCGCCGGGCGCTGGGTTGCCCTGCGCGCGCCGAGGGTCAACGTCTTCATCTTCTTCTTCGACTTCATCGTGGAGGCGCCGTTCAAGGCCGCGATCAGCATGGTCGAGGGGTGGCTGGCGTTTCTGCGGGAGAAAAAAGAGGAGATTTAATACGGATTTTGGGGTATCGGACTACGGATCTGGGGATGTACGGAACTACGGATGTGAGGAGATTTACGAAGCGGGGAGTTTTTATCGCCGGGTTGGTTTTGATCGCGGCGTTTGGGTTGGCGGTTTGGGCGGAGGTGCCGGCGAAGCAGTCGCTGGGAGTGACGTTTTCGTCGATGCATGCGCGGGAGCTTGGGCTGGATCCTCGGGAGGCGTTCACGGCGCTGCTGGATGACATCGGCGTTCGCCAGTTTCGGATCCCGGTGTATTGGTCGGACGCGGAGCCGAAGGAGGGCGAGTTTCACTGGGATGAGACGGACTGGATGATGGGCGAGGCCGAGAAGCGCGGGGCGAAGGTGACGCTCGCGATCGGGATGAAGGTGCCTCGCTGGCCGGAGTGCTTCGTTCCGGACTGGGCCGAGAGGGGCGACGAGTCGACGCGATCCGCGGCGCTCGAGGCGTTCCTCGGGGGCGTTGTCGCTCGCTACCGGAACAGCCCGGCGCTCGTTCGATGGCAGGTGGAGAACGAGCCGCTGTTCGACTTTGGCGTGTGTCCGAAGCCCGACGCCAGCGAGTGGCGGCGCGAGGTTGCCCTCGTTCGCGACGCGGACCGTCAACACTCGGTGTTGACGACGGTGAGCGGGGAACTTGAGGCATGGCTTCCCGTCGCCGGACCCGCCGACGATCTCGGGATCTCTCTCTATCGCACGACATGGAGTCCGGTCTTCGGTTATTTCCACTACCCGATCCCCGCCTGGGTCTATCGCGTCCGCGCCCTTGCCGTCCGTCCGTTCGTCGATTCGGTGACGATCTCGGAGCTGCAGGCCGAGCCGTGGTTCGGCGAGCCAATCGCGAATCATACGGCGGCAGAATGGTCGACCTACTTCACTCCGCGCGACCTTGCCGGTAACGTGGCCTTCGCCGCGCGGACGGGCATTTCCGAGACGAACCTTTGGGGCGCCGAGTGGTGGTTTTGGCTGAAGAAGCACGGCGAAGGACGGCTGTGGAACGAGGCTGGGCGAATTTTCTCCGCGCACTAATATGGCGTCACTTCTTACGGATTTTTTGGACGTTCCCCTCGCCAGGGTCTTGCGGGCGAAAGAGGCGAAGATGGGGAAGGGGGAACCGGCCGTTCCGAATGTCCCGGGGATCGAGACGATCCATTTGCTTCGCGCAAAGGACGCGCTCGCGATGCGCCGGCAGCCAAAGACCATGGCAATCATTGGCGCCGGGTCGGCGGGATGCGAGCTGGCGACGCTGTTTGCGCGGGCCGGGACGCGCGTGCTGCTCGTCGAGACGGCGTCTTCCGTTCTGCCGCGCGAGGACGCTGAAATTTCCGCGATCGTCGGACGGGCGCTCGCCAGTCTTGGCGTCGAGATCGCGACGGGAGCCGAGATTTTGGAGGCGATCAACGCGACGGGCGCGGTGTACGGGCTCCGCGTCCGATGCGGCGGGATAACGGAGACCCACGCGCTCGAGGCGGTGGTATTCGCGACCGATATGGATGCCCCGGGGCCGCGGGTGACGCTCACGTCGCCGGAGGTCGCGTCGGTCGGGCTGACGGCCGCGGAGGCGAAGGCGAAGTTCGGCGGCGTCCTTGTGGGCAGGTGCGACGTCTCGGAGCTGGCGAGAGCGGCCGCGGAGAGAGTGTCGGTCGGCCTCGTGAAGGTCGTGGCGCACCCGAAGACGAGAAAGATCGTTGGCTGCGCCATCGTCGCGGACCGCGCCGGAGAGATCATTCACGAGGCCGCGCTCGCGATCGAGCTCGGCGCGACGGTCGACCGGATTGCGGAATCCATTCACGCGGGCTCGACCTGGAGCGAGGGGGTCGCCGTCGCCTGTAAGTCCGTCAGTCATCGCCTATGAAAACGCATTACGAAGCGATCGTGGTCGGGGGAGGGGTCGCCGGGCTTGCCTGCGCTCTGGATTTGAAGGACGCTGGGACGGATTTCCTTCTCATTGCAAAAGAGATCGGAGGACGACTCCTTGCGTTTGGCGAAAACCGCGTGAATTTCGGCGCGTACGTCCTTCCGGGGACAGACAGACAGGTTCTTCGCCTCGTCGAGCGGACCGCCCGCGTCCACCCGTTCCATCTTGACTTTCACTCCCGGCGAAGGGGGTATTCGTTCTGGCAGATTTTCCGGCATTGGAAGGAACTGGTCCGATTTTATCCATTCATCGTGCGATACCGCCTCCAGTACGCGCGATTTCGAGAACATGCCATGCGCGAGGGGCAGCGATCGGCGTTTGACGCGTTTCCGGAGATCCGTCGGTTGTATGAGACGGGCGCCGGTGAATTCGTCCGCGAACGCGGGATCGCCACGATCACGCGCAAGTTTCTTGGAGAGCCCGTCTGGATGTGCACCTTCGCGAAATTGCGCGACCTGAACGCCTTCGACTTCCTGCACGTGGTGATGAACCTGGGCATCCCCGTGTATCGGTTCCGCTCGCGCGTTCCCGAGGTCGTTTCGGACCTTGGGCGCGAGACTCGGCTCGGGGAGGTCGTTTCGATAGAGGAGTCTGATACCGTCCGGATCCGGCTTTCCGACGGATCGTCGCTGACGTGCGACCGGCTGGTGCTGGCGCTTCCGCGCGAGTCGCTCGGCCGGCTGCTTCCCATTCGGACGGACAAGGTCGCGTGCGGCGCATACCTGTTTTGGATTGCCGGGACGGTGCGGCCTGAGTTCTGCCGCGGCGATCTGGAGCTCTTTGACGAGTGCGACGAGGCGATCTTTCTTTCCCGGGAGCCGGACGGGACGACCGTGTATTACGCGACGGTCCCGGAACCGGCGTTCGACAGGTTTTTTTCGTCATATGAGATCCTGGAGCGCTGGCATTGGAACCCCGCGTTCTTCCTTGGCGGGCGAACGATCACGGACCCTGACTTCAGCGATCGGATTACGCTTGCGGGAGACATGAATGTCGTCGGCCTCGAGGATTCGTTCGTGTCCGGGCGGTATGCCGCGCGTCGCACCCTGGGCCTGCTTTCCGACCGGATATGATCCAGACTCTCGCGCTTTTTCTGATCCTGCTCATCCAGTTCGCCCTCCTCGCCGCGATGGTCTTTATGATCCATTGGCATTACGTCGCGTTCACCTCCGTGCCGTGGGTTCGCACGCCGCGGTGGAAGACGAAAAAAATGCTCGCGCTGGCCGGCCTGAGGCCGGGCGAGCGGATGCTCGACGTGGGGAGCGGCGACGGGTCGACGGTGATCGACGCGGCGCGGGACTTCGGGGCAAAGGGATACGGGGTCGAGATGCAGTGGTCGCTGTACTGGTTTTCAAAGTTGCGGGCTCGGATTCTCGGGTTGTCGGACAGCGCGACGTTTACGCGAGGCAGCATGTTTCGGGAGCGTCTTCCCGACGCCGACGTCGTGTTCTGCTACCTGTTTCCGGAGCTCAACGAGACGCTTGAGCCGATCCTGAAAAAACGGTATCCTGCGGGCACGCGCGTCGTCTCGCGAACGTTCTCGTTTCCGACGCTGAGGGAGACCAACAGAGAAAAGATCGGCGCGGAGACGGTATTCCTTTATGAACTCTAGTATGAGCAACGAGATCGTCTTCGACATCGAGACCACCACGGCGGCCGGCGCCGACTATTCTCAGATGCGCGCGTCCGTCGTCGGCGTGTATTTTTATGAGACGGACGAGTATGTGGCGTACCTCGAGTCCGAGCTGCCGAAGCTCTGGACGCGGCTCGAGCACGGCGGGCGGATGATCGGGTACAATTCGAAGGGGTTCGACTTGCCGATCCTGAACAACTACTACCCGGGCGACCTGTTCCAGCTCCCGCAGCTCGACATCCTCGAGGAGATCAAGAAGTCGATCGGGTTCCGGCTGAAGCTCGACCACGTGGCGCAGACCTGCCTCGGGGTGGGGAAGACCGGGCACGGGCTGCAGGCCGTGGAGTGGTACCAGCAGGGGGAAATCGAGAAGATCAAGAAGTATTGCCTGGATGACGTCCGCGTGACCAAGGGGATTTACGAATACGGCCTGAAATACGGGGCTTTGGCGTACGAGGACCGTCTCGGGGGCCGAAAGGCGATCCCCGTGGACTTTGCCCAGAAGCCCGCCCGGAAACAGGCGATCAACCTAACGCTGGGGTTTTGACCGTGTGGATAACTGATCCTTGCAACCCCACATGTTGTGGAATAAAATAGAATCATACCACTAGATGTAGTGGGTGGGGCGAAACGTGCCTCTTTTTTATCCGACATTTTTTCCTCATTTCGTTCTTATGTCCGAA
>JAHFIS010000042.1 GCA_023246275.1 Candidatus Uhrbacteria bacterium | reverse complement strand
CTCCGCGCCGACAAGCCCGTCCACGAGCGCTTTGTTTTCTTTAAACTTGGCGGTCAACTCGGCGACAGTCAGCGTCGTGCCCTTCGTGGCACCGAACCCCGCGTGCGTCCCGACGCCGTGGCCGCGATCGATCACCTCTTTTAGGATGTTCGTCCCCCAGATCGTGTTTGCCTTCGAAAATGGCTGTTCGCTCTCAAACGTAAGCTTGGCCCCGTACTCGTCGAACAGGTCCATGGCCCACCGCATGTTTGCCACGTGACGCTCGAAAAGATTCTTGTCCGTGTCGTCCTTGAAGTCCTCCTCCATGTGGGTCATGGTCGTGACGTAAAGCGGCGCGTCTCCCTTGGAGGAATCGGTCGGCGCCACGGAACTCGTCCCGATGTCAGACGGAACCGCGCCGGATGCGTCGGTCGACGTCGAGGAACCCTGGGCCGCGGACCCCAAATTCGCCGATGGGGCCGTTTTCCCCGACGACGCCGGCGGACGCGGAGACAACGGGCGCCGCTCGGCCATCTTGGTCACGTAGAGATAGCGGTTCAGCGCAAAACCGCCGACGACGAGCAAAATTCCAGCAGCGGCCAACCAGATGGTCTTTTGATTTTTTATCATATCCGCAATGGTATCACCTTCCCCGCATCCTGGGCGAATCAACCCTCAGACGTGTAAGATGGTCGCGTATGAAGTACCGCTATTCCCCGCTCGGCCCGGCCCGGCTCCTGTTCGGCCCGATGTTTGTCGTCATCGGACTTGGATTCCTTGCCGCCTTCGTCTCGGAACTCCAACATCGACGGGCCAACGGCGGGTTATCCACCGAACCGTTTGACTTGGCCCTCTGGGGAGGCTTCCTCCTCGTTCCGGTCATTTTTCTTGCCTGCGGCGCCGCGATGGCCCAGTCGGACCGACGGTCGTGGATCGAGGACGGCGCGTGGCACACGACGAGGGGAGAGTTCCCGATGTTCCACCGACGCCATCGAAAGAAGGACGTGCGCGGCTTCTTCGTTCTGAACGTCCCTCTGTTCGCGACGTTTGGCAAACGGACGGTGCAAATCGGGAGTCGGTTCCAGGCCTTCGCGCTACTCACGAGCGGCAAGCGCGTCGCGATCGCCTCGTCCGCCGACCGAGAGGCCTCGCAGTCCATCGCCGACCGATTTGAGCGCGAAGTCGGTTCGACGCCCATTCCAACGACGATCGGTTTCGACGCGACCCCGTGGTACCTGTCGGGCACGCAGTCGCCGGAATACAGGAAGATGAGGGGGGACGCGTCCGCGGCCGCGCTGTACGACGCGCTCTGCGACGCCTGGGAAAAATCGTACGCCGACCTGCGGCCGAGCGGCCCGTCGTACACGGAATCGAACGAGGCGTTCCCCTACCGCGGCTCGCTCTCCGTCGATCTCGACCTGCTCCGCCATTCCCGCGACCTGGCGCGGTTCGACCATGCCATGCGGACGCTTGAGGCAGCGGGACTTGTGAATCTCCCAAAAAACAGCTAATCTCCCGGCATGAAATCCATCCTTGAGAAAAACCTGCGTGACGTCGTCTTCACCGCCATCGGCCACGCGCCGCCCGCGCGGGCGCTTATCGTGTACGACCGCGAGTCGCCCTTGTCGAACCTGCTGACGGACGCCTATGCCGCCGTCCTTCCCGACGCGGCCCTGCTTGACTTTGCGTCGACGACGCCCGACGCGGTGCGCGCCGCGATGGACTCGATGTCGCCCGGCGACCTCGTGGTGATGGTCCAGTCCACGAGCTTCCGTCTGAACGAATTCCGATTCCGCATCGAGCTGTTCAAGCGCGGCCTCGCGGTCATCGAGCACCCGCACGTGGCACGAATCGTGGGCGACGAGATTGAAACGTACGTCGACGCACTGGCCTACGACGCGACGTATTACCGGACGGTCGGCCCGAAGATCAAGGCGCTCATCGACGCGGCGAAGCGCATCGTCGTCTCGTGCGAAGGCGCCGAGCTCGTGTACGAAACCGCGTTCGAAACCGCGAAGCTGAACATCGGCGACTATTCCGGAATGACGAACCGCGGCGGCCAGTTCCCCATCGGCGAGGTGTTCACCGAGCCGGCGGATCTGTCCGGCGTGAACGGCACGGTGAAACTGTTCGCGTTCGGCGGCGCGGATTTCCGCGTCACGATTCCCGAAGAGCCGGTGCTCGTGGTCATCAGGGAGGGCAAGATCGTCGACGCGCCAAACGCCCCCGCGTCGTTCACTTCGATTCTCGACCAGATCAAGACCGAGGAGGAGCTGTGGGTCCGCGAGCTCGGCTTCGGCATGAACCGCGCCCTCACCCGCCATCGCTTCCTCTGCGACGTCGGCAGCTATGAGCGCATGTGCGGCATCCACCTCTCGCTCGGCGCCAAGCACACCATCTACGCCAAGCCCGGATTCCCAAAGCGCACCAGCCGCTTCCATGTGGACGTCTTCGCGGACGTAAAAACCGTCACGATCGACGGCGTGACGGTTTTCAAGGACGGCGCGTACTGCGTGTAGCGACATGAGAAGGCTAGGAGGCCCGAATTTCTACGCGTGCCAGATTTGCAGTCACTCTTGCTTGCGCGCGAAAATGAGCATACGATGCTGTTGTTGTTTCTTTACCAAAAAGTCTGTGACCGTTCCGTCCACCGAAACATTTCAAAAGCTGCTGACGAGCAAGACGGTGAAGTCGGGCCACGCCATGATCCGCGTCATTGGAGGGCTTACCCGCTATCGCATTATCGTCCTTCTGAAAAACGTTCCTTCCGGCCTTACCGTAACGGGACTTGCGAGGATTCTGGATGCTTCCCCTTCGCAAGTCTCCCACCAAATTCGTATTCTAAAAAAATACCATCTTGTCTTCGGCAACCCGTCCGGACGAACGGTCACGTACCGTCTGAACGCTAAGCTTGTGGAGCCGTTCCTGATCTAGCTTGTCCGCCCCCGTTAGTCGCGCGGTTCACGAATGCTGTCCACCACGTACTGACGGAACCTCCGAAGGCGCTGTCTCAGACGTTTCCCCGCCCCCGCGACGATTTCCATGTCCCGGACCGTCATCTTCTCCGGCTTGCCGCAAACGGAAAGGTCGTTCGCGTCCGACTGAATCTCGTCGAAGGCCGATTCCACGTCGCGGCGGGCAATGTCCGCGTACCAGCCGGCTGCAACCCTCTGACGGCACCGTATCTCCCACCCCGCCAGGAAGCCAAGAAGAATGAGAATGCCGACGGCAACATCAAACTGCCACCTGGAGATTTGCGTTCCGCGGAAGACGAACAACGGACGGTTGACAATGGACAGCTCCGCCCGCACGGGAAGGCTCACGGCCCCGCGGTCGTCGCCCGCCACGACGGAAACAAGGTAATCGCCAGCACGAATCGACTGGTCGAACCGCGCGCTCCACGCCCCGTCGGCTCCCGGAGCAACCGTGGCGGTTCCGATCGGCTTTCCGGAGCGAGTCGCCAACGAGACGAACAGGCGCGTCCCACGCACCGAGATTCCACTCACCTCCAGGCCGCCCTCGCCTGCGTACGAATCCTTTGCGACGGGGTTGAGCGTCGGCGACGGAATGGGGACGATCGTAAGCGTGGAAGACGCGGACGTTCGGTTTCCCGCGAGATCGACCGCGTCCACGTGCACGACGTGGTCGCCGGCGGGAAGACCCGCGACCGAATAGGCCTCATTGCTCGTTCGAACGGGCGGAGCCCCGTCAATGAAAATCTCATACGACGCGAGCCCGGAAAGATCGTCCTCGGTTCGATAGGAAAGCGAGATGGTCGGACTGTCCGTCACGGCGGCGGGACTGACCGACAGGGAGAACGGAGACGGCGGTGCCGTGTCGACCGCAAGTCGGACATGCGTCGTCTTGCCCCATCCCGCATCGTTCCTGCATCGGACGTGCAGGTACCAAATTCCGTCCGACGGAACCTGGAAGGCCTTTCCGACGATCGCCCCCTCTCCGACCGTCGGATCAAACAGGACCGCCTGGTTCAGCGCCGTCGCGACGTCGGTCACGCCGACCTCCAGGTTCCATTCCGCGCGAACGGGCTCCCGTGATCCGTGCCACGCGGAAGAATCCGGATAGGCCGGAACGCGCACCGATACGGCTTCCGGCGGGAACGCAGGCAAGCCCGGCGCGGCCATGGCCTCGCGAGACGCAAGCAGGGCGCAAATGACGATTGCGATTCGGAACGGTCGAAAAATCATAGGCAGAAGGATGCGAACGGCTAGTCCGCTCCGAAGGTAAACGTATACAAGGAAACGCCCGCCGCGGGAATCGTCAGTTCCAAGAGGTGCGAACCGACGCTTTTTTTGTCATCGAGAAGCGCATAGAGCTTCTCGTCCGAAACGATCACCGAATCCTTGCTGACGCCGTCGACGGAGACGCCGATCGCGGTCGGATTTTTTGCGCTCGCCACGAGATACACCTGGCGCGCCTGAAACCGATAGCGCACCGTCGCGCCCGGCTTTGTCGTGACGGCCGCCTCGGGAGTCACGTTCCATCCGCCGCCAAGCTCTGGGCCGTTCGACGAACGGACGGCGCGGTTCGATCCGAAGTACGTCTCCGGACTGATCGGTCCTGTCGACGAAGGCGATTCGGCCGCCGTTTCCGGCATCGCGTCAAGCCCCAACAGCTCGCGAATCTTGGCCTCCGTCTCCTCCGTGCCCCCTTCCCCGACGACGTCATAGGCAATATTGCCCTGGAGGTCGATCAGGTACTCGCGCGGCCAGTAGTTGTTGCCATATGCGTTCCACGTGCCATAGTCGTTGTCCAAAACGATCGGAAACGCAATCCCGAACCGTCGCATCGCGTCCTCGACGTTCGTCTGTTTCTTCTCGAACGCAAACTCCGGCGTGTGAATGCCGATGACCTGGAGTCCCTGGTCGCGATATTTCTTATCCCACGCGACGAGATGCGGGAAGGTCCGGATGCAGTTGATGCAGCTGTACGTCATGAAGTCGACCAGCACGACCTTCTTGCCGACGAACTGTCCGATGGTGATCGGGTCTGAGTTGACGAATCCGGACGGGTTCGCGATCTCGTGGTAGCGCTCGGAAAAGATCGAAGAGGGCGGCGAGGACGTTTTTTCAAGAAGGGCATTTTCGATTCCCGTCACGCTCGGATATCCGTGTTCCGCGAGCCACACCTCGACGCGGACGACGTTTCCCGTCGCAACGACGAACCCGACGACGACGAACAGCGCGCCGATCGCCTTCTTGAACCACCCGTTCGGGTCCGCGAGAAAGCGGACGCGCCTGACCAGCCGCTGTCCCAGAAGGCTGATCGCCAGCAGGGCGACGGACAATCCGGCGGCGTAGACGACCAGATACACCGCCCCGACGAGGAAGCTCTGCGGCAAGACCGTCGCGAGAATTAGAAAGTACGTAGGCGAGCAGCTGGAAAAGACCGGGCCGAGCGAGAGGCCGACGAACACGTCGCCGGCCATCCCGGATTTCTTCGCCGATCCCTCAAGCAGCGCGTCGGCATTCTTCTGCAGCGCGAATCGTCCGGAGATCTTTTCCCAGACGCTCGGAAACAGCGACACCAGGCCGAACGCGATCAGCATCCCGCCGGAAATCGACGTCCACGCGACCTGCGGAACGGACACGAACGCCGCGCTGAACTTCAACAGCAGCGTGAACGCGACGATGGACGCGGCGAGCGACGCCGTTATCACGTACGGGTTCCTCCGCCGCGCGTCCTGCGCCGCCCCTCCGACGATGATCGGAAGAAGCGGGAGGACGCACGGGGCGAGGACGGTGAGTATTCCCGCGACGAACGAGACGAGGAGGAGTCCCATAGGATGAGCAGAAGAACGTTAGGCCGCCGGAGACAGCGCGGCGGCGGAGATGGCGTCCCAGACGCCCCTGCGGTCCTTGGCCGAGTCGACGGAGTGCGCGACGACCGGGACGGACGGATAGGTCGTCGCAAGCCCGCCGACGAGCGTCGCCAGCTGCTGCGAGGAAAGCTTGTCGACCTTGTTCGCGACGATCGTGAACGGGACATGGTGCGTCTTCAGGAACAGGAGCATGTCGCGGTCAAGGTCGGTCGGGCCGAGGCGCGCGTCGATCATCAGCAGGACGCGGCGCAGCTGCTTTGTCTTGCGAACGTACGAGCGAACCATCTCGGCGAAATCGACGCGCGTCTTCTGCGACTTTCGCGCGTAGCCGTATCCGGGAAGGTCGACGAGATAATACGCGCGGTCGATCTCGAACAGGTTCACGGTCTGCGTCCGTCCCGGCGACGCGCTGACCCGTGCCAGCCCCTTTTGCTGGGTCAAATGGTTTATGAGCGAGCTCTTGCCCACGTTCGACCGCCCCACGATCGCCACGTGCGGCTTTTCGTCGAACGGCAGGTCGATCACGCTCGTGACGCTTTTGACGAACTTTGCTACCATACGGCTGGAATTCGACGGTTAAATCTAAGCTATTTATAGCATTTTTTAGAAGATATGCAAAACATCCTCGACGCGCTCAGCTGGAGGTACGCCGCAAAGGTCTTCGACAAGGCAAAGGCAGTGTCCGACGAGGACTTCCGCGTGATTCTGGAGGCCGGTCGTTTGGCACCAAGCTCGTTCGGGATCGAGTCGTGGAAGTTCGTTGTCGTTGAGAATCCGGAGCTCCGCGCCAAGCTGCGCGCGGTGAGCTACGACCAGCCGAAGGTGACGGACGCGGCGCACATCGTGGTCGTGGCGGCGAGGACGGACGTGGCGGCGCTCGCCGGCGAACTTGTCGAGCGCACGGCGAAAATCCAGGGCGTCGA
>JAHFIS010000041.1 GCA_023246275.1 Candidatus Uhrbacteria bacterium | reverse complement strand
CTCGTCCTTTCCGCGTCCGTCGCCGGCGGGATCGGATTCTGGTCGGCGATTCATGGCGGCACGGCCAATACGGTCGGAACGTTGAACGCGCTCGGAATCTATCTCGTCGCGATGACGGCGTTCGGCTGCGGGCTTCTTGTCGCGAACCGTTCCGACCATGCCGTCTTGCACGGCGGATGGGCCGGACGCGGTGAGCAGGCTGCCGTCGCGCTCGTTTCCGCCGAGACGCTTTTCTTCCTTGCGGTCGTCAATTACTGGATGCTCTGGATTCTCCTCGTCTCCGGGCTGATGCTGCTGCTCGTGGTCGCCTTCGCCCGCGCCAGGGAACTGCACGACCTGCGGCGCCTGATCCCCCCGATGCTGTTTCTCGTCTTCTCCGTCCTCGTGCTCCTCGGCCTTCCGCTCGCGCTCCCGTTCCGCGTTCCGGTCGAGGTGACCCCGAGCCACGCCGCCGGCATGTCGATCGCGTCGAAGGTCCTTCGCGGCCCGTCGGCCCTTCTTGGCTCCGGCCCCGGGACGTACGCCTTCGATTACGCGCTTCTCCATGACGCCTCCGTCAACGCCACGCCGATGTGGGCGCAGCGGTTCGACCGCGCCGCCTCGTTCGCGCTTACCATCGCCGCCTCGCTTGGGATTGCCGGTTTGTGCGCGTGGGGATTGTTCCTCCTGTCATTCTTCGTCCGGTCCGCCGCCCGCGTCATCGGCGCCGGTTCCTACAAGGGATGGGCGACCGTCCTCGTCGACGCTTCCGCGTGGACGACCTTCGCGATCGCCGCGTTTCTGTATCCCGGAAACGTCACCTTCGTCTTCTTCCTGTTCGTGCTTGCCGCGCTGGTGGCGAGCCAGACGGAACGACCCGCGAAGGAAATCCCGTTCGTCTCGTTTCCGCGCGCCGGGATGCTGTTTACCGCAACGATCTCCGTCGCGTCCGTCGGCATCCTCGCGATCGTCTTCGTGAGCGCCGGCCGTTACGTTTCCGACGCGGCGCTTGCCCGTGCCGTGGACAGGTCGGGCGGGGAAGCCGACACCAAGGCCGTCATCGACGACCTCGACCGCGCGGTCTCGCTCAACCGGCTCAACGACGCGGCCGAGCGCGACCTTGCCCAGGCTCTCACGATCCGGGCCAGCGAGGAGATGAGCGGGCCGACGGACATCTCGACCGTCTCGGTGGAACAAAAGGCGTATGTCCAGGCGCTCTCCGCCGCCGCCATCGACGCGTCTATCCGCGCGACGGACCTGTCGCCGAGGGAGGCGCTCAACTGGCTGTCGCGTGCGACGGTCTACCGGGCCTTCATCCCCCTCATCGCGAACGCCGGCGACTTTGCCGTCTCCGCCGGCCGTCGGGCGATCGCGCTCGAGCCGACCAATCCAAGCGACCAGATCGAGCTTGGGAAGACATTCCTCGCGATCGGCGAGTCGCAGCGCGAGCTGACGGTGTCGACGGATCCGATCGTCGCGGCCGGCGCGAAACAGAAGCTGGCCGATGCCCTGTCGAACGCCGAGACCGCGTTCAACGCTGCCATCGCGCTCAAGCCCGACGACTCCTCGGCCCATTACCAGCTGTCGCTGACGTACGACCGCGAGGGACGACTGTCCGACGCGATCTCGAAGATGGAGAGCGTGCGGAAGTACAATCCGATCGACGTCGGCGTCGCCTTCCAGCTCGGCCTCCTCTATCTTCGTCGCGACGCAGCGGACGATCTCGTCCTGGCGCAAAAAGAATTCGAGCGCGCCGTCAAGCTCACCCCAAGCTACTCGAACGCCCGATGGTTCCTCGCGACGATCTACGAGAAGCAGGGGAATTTTCCCGGCGCGATCGAGCAGGTGTCGAAGGTCCTCGAGTACAACCCGGGGAACGAGATCGTGGGTCAGAGATTGGATCGGCTGAAGAGAGGGGAAGCGGCGGCGGGAGTCCCCGCGGCGATCGAAGAGTCGCCTTCTCGGTGATGAGCAATTAAAAAGACACCCGGAACCTTCCGGGTGTCTTTTTGGTGGACCGTAACGGGATCGAACCGTTGACCTCTTCCATGCCATGGAAGCGCTCTACCAGCTGAGCTAACGGCCCATGTCTTTTGTGACGATAGGATATCGCAATGGCCAAATTGGGTCAAGGCGCATTGACGCGCACGTCGAATCTCGATAGTCTTCGGGAACTTCAAGGGTTCGCAGATGAGCGATTTTACACGGATTCAGATCTCCATCGTCGTCGCGTTGCGAGGAGATATCGTCGTCGCGGCGCGGCGCAACCAGGTTCCCGTCCAGGGAATGCTCGGTCCGGTCGTCCTTGCCGTAAGCGCGGCACGGCTCCCGCCAGGACGGTTTACGATAACGACGCGGCCGACCGGGTTGCCGGAGATCGAGGTTGCCATGTGCGACGCCGACCTCGTCGAATCCGTCCGCGCCAAGCTTGAGGCCATCGCCATCGACGTGGAGTCCCTCGCCCTTCGCCCGTCGCTCTCGTGACGGGCTTTTTTTGACGGAAACCCGTCGCTCGCGTACGATCCTGCCGGAGGTTTTGCATGTCACTCATCCGTCTGATCCCCGAGCCTGGAGCCCATATCGCCAACGAGCTGCTTCGTTTGAACGCCGTGAAGTTCGGCGCCTTCGAGCTGAAGGCGCATCGCGCCAACCCGTCGCTGCCGAAGTCGCCGTATTACTTCGACTGCCGGACCGACGGGCATCCGAAGAAGCCCGGGCCCGTGTCCGACCTTCTCGTCAGGGACATCGCACTGTCGATGTCGAGGCTCGTGTCGGACGCCGACGTAGACGCGATCGACTGCCTTGCCGCCGTGCCGCACGGGGCGACGCCGTATGCGGACCGGCTTGCTCGGGCCCTCGACGACCGCGTTCCGGTCATCCGGCTCGCCAAGCGCGAGAATGCCGACGGGACCACCACCGTTCACGACGTCGAGGGCGACGTCTCCGCCCTGCGCGGCAAGGGCGCGCTGCTCGTCGAGGACGTCGTGACGACGGCCGCGTCGAGCCTCGAGGCGATCACCGTCCTCCGTCGATACGGGATCCGCGTTCGCGACGTGCTCGCCGTCGTCGACCGTCAGCAGGGCGGGGCCCAGCGGCTCATCGAACAGAACGTACGGCTTCGCGCGCTGTTTGCCTTCCGACAGCTGGTCGACCACTACCACGCAGCCGGCCAGATTGACCGGATGAAGTACGAGGAATGCCTCGCCTACCACGCGGCCAACTCCTGACGTCCCGACGGGCGTCTCTTTTCTTTTCCGGCGACCTCGGCTATACTCCGCCCACTATGCTCAAAGTTGGAATCGTCGGGCTCCCGAACGTCGGCAAGTCCACTCTCTTCAAGACGCTTACCAAGAAGCAGGTCGACTGCGCGAATTTTCCGTTTTGCACGATCGAGCCGAACGTCGGCGTCGTCGAGGTGCCGGACACGCGGATGGCCCAGCTGTCCGCCAAGTCGGGGTCCGAGAAGATCGTTCCGACGGCGATCGAGTTCGTGGACATCGCGGGGATCGTCGAGGGCGCGCACAAGGGCGATGGGCTTGGGAACAAGTTTCTGGCGAACATCCGTGAGACGGACATGATCCTGCACGTCGTTCGCGGGTTCAAGGATCCGAACGTGATCCACGTGTCCAACTCGGTCGACGCGGCGCGCGACGTCGAGGTGATCGAGATGGAACTGGCGTTCGCCGACATGGAGACGGTGCAGAAGCGCCTCGACGCGGCGCGCGGAAAGAAGAAGGCCGGGACGAGCAAGGAGCTCGAGGCCGAGGAGTCGGCGCTCGCCAAGTTTATGGCGGCGCTCGAGGTCGGAAAGCTCACGAACGCGATCGAGCTCGACGAGGACGAGGAGAACGCCGTGAAGAGCCTGACGCTGCTCACGCGCAAGCCGATGCTGTACGTGGTGAACGTGGACGAGGACGCTGCCGCCGACCCGAACTGGACGTCGCCGCTCGGCCCGGACCGCCTTGCCGTGCCGATCAGCGTGAAGATCGAGTCCGAGATCATGGAGATGCCGAAGGAAGACCAGGCCGCGTTCCTCGAGGAACTCGGCCTGAAGGAATCCGGCCTCGACCGCGTCATCCGCAAGTGCTACGAGGCGCTCAACCTGATTACCTACTTCACCTCGGGCGAAAAAGAGACGCGCGCCTGGACGATCACGAAGGGAACGAAGGCCCCGCAGGCCGCGGGAGTCATCCACACCGACTTTGAAAAGAACTTCATCCGCGCCGAGGTCATCAACTGGAAGGACTTCGTGGAACTCGGCGAGTCCGGAGCGAAGACGGCCGGCAAGCTCCGCGTCGAGGGCAAGGACTACGTGATGCAGGACGGCGACACGTGCCACTTCCGGGTGAACGCTTAGCGAATGAAAAACGCCTGATTGCTTGACAATCCGGCGTTTTTTTGATAGCATCCGTTCACAACAAGTCATGTCGGATCGGTTCCGGCAAAGGAGCATTCATGGCATTTTGGATCGGACTGGTCAGTGTACTTGGCCTCGGCCTCATCCTGGCCGTCGGCCTCATGGGCGGAACGGACGGGAACGAGGACTGCTGATGGCAACGCTTTTCATCGTTCAGGAGGCGTTCGCGGCCGGCGATGCGGCCGTGTGGCCAAGCGAGCGGACGGCCTTCGTGATCGGCATGATTTTTCTCGGCATCGGCGTCGCCATGCTCGGACTCACGCGTCGCAAAACCTGAAAGCCCGGGCGATCTCTCGCCCGGGCGCATTTTCTATTCGAAGTTTCGTAGCCAATTCGTAGATTCGTATCCCCGTGCCCTCATCGCCCCAGCACCATGATGTCCCGCGCCACGTGCTGTCCCACGCGCTCGTACCGGATCTTGTTCGCGACGCGGAAGCCGATCTGCTCGATGACCGTGCGTCCCATCGCCTCCTGCTCGCCGATCTGCGTCTGGAAGACAGGGAAGGCGACGACCGCGGTTCCTCCCGGCTTCAGAAGATTGAACAGCGTGCCGAAACAGTCGCGGTAGAGTTCCGACAGCATCTTCAAGTTCTTCTTGATGAAGTCCGGATGCTCGCCGCCGTGCAGGCCCGGACCGAGATACGTCTCCGTCACGATGACGTCGACGGGCTTCGTGACGTGCTGGTCGAGCGTCTGCGCCGGCGAGATAAAGAGAGTGACAGTCGCGACGAGCTGGTCCTGCTTCATGAGCCACTCGTGGTTTTTCTGCGAGTCGGCGATCGCCTTCGGGGAGATGTCGCTGCCGATAATGCGCGTGAACCCCATGAGCGCCGCCTCCATGAGGACCGTTCCCGATCCGCAGAACGGATCGAGGATCGTCGCTGTGTGCGGGTCGGCGCCTGCGAGATTGATCATCATGCGCGCCAGCTTCGGCGGGAGCATCCCCGACTTGGAGTCGCGCGCCGGGCGGCCGAAGTCGCGCTTCGACCATGCCTCGAAGTCCTGCACCGCCTCTGTCTGCCCGACGAGGATCGAGTCCTTCGTCACGATGAGCACGAACTCCCCGCCGCGCTCGAGCAGCTTGTTCGTCGTGATCACGACCGCCGACAGCGTCTTCTCGTTCGACGTGACGAGGCGCACCGGGTGTCCCGATTCCTTCAAACGCTTCTTGATCGACAGCCCTAGCTTTTGCGACTCGCCGCGCAGCTCCTTCGTCTGCTTCCCGTCGCCCGCGTCATACACGCTGATCCCGAACTCAACGCGGTTCGTGATCTCGCCCATCATCGCCACGATGAGGTCCGCGCACGCTTCCTTGTCCCACTCGCCCAGCTCGCCAATGACGGAACCAACCTTGATCGTCCCGGCAAGCTTGTCCTGCAGCGTCGCCGAGGACATGTCGGTGTCGAGCAGCAACAGGTCGCCCGAGACCGACTTGAAGTCGGAAACCCCCGTGACGGCCACGATTTCCGCGATGCTGAGCTCCCGATGGTTGCCGAGGACAAAGAATTTCATAGTGGGGTTACTCTACACGGGATTGACGATTGTGTCATTACCTTCTATCCTGTCATCCCATGCGTTCCTTCCCGGTTCGTTCCGCCAGTCTCCTCGCCATCGCCATCCTCCTTGCCGCCCTGTTTCTCCGCTCGGAGAACCCGGGCGCCCCCGGTGACGCTCCGCCCCCCGCGGATCCTCGCCAGGCCGACCGTTCGCCGGTCGCCCCCCTCAAAACGCTCCTGTCGCCGCCACCGGGTTTGGGATCGATCCCTTCCAACGATGACGCGACGATCGCCCAGCTTCGCTCACGGATCGCGGACGCCGACCGCGAGACCAGCGGGTTCTTCCTAGAAGAGATCGAACGCGTTCTCTCGGACCCGGGCCTGAGCGTCGCCGTCGAGGACTTTCGTCTTCCTGCGCGGGACGGGACCACGGCCATGCTGGACGCGTTCCCTGACGGACCGGCCGATGGCGCGGATGAACAGCGCAACCTGGCCCTCGTCTACGTCGCCTCCGCCTTCCGCGGCTGCGATTCCGACCTCGACTGCCTGCGTCGCTTCGAGGAATTGTCGGACCGCTGCCCATGGCTTGCGGTCTATCTCTCTCGGCAGTGAAATCTGCCGTATTTTTTTTGAAAAAAAAGAGGGCCGTGCCGGGGACGATACGCTCGTCACACCGACACGGCTTTAAAGGAGAGAGACTTTCGGCGTTACTTTACGCCGGGAATCGTATCTTGGAAGGCGCCACGCACCTTCCTTTAACGATACCTTCCACCAGTATGGTGGATTACCCCACACGGCGCATCGCGCGACGTTTGGCCGGGGAACGGATTCGTGGATCGCGCGTGCGATTCTACCACTGGCTCGTTGCGCCATGCGCGGTCCTTCCAGGCCGCGCTTTCCTTGCCGAACGTGTCCCCTAGATTTGTCCAACAGTGCCAGGAAGGCAGCCGGTGGACGAGGGGATGGGCAACCGGCAAGGGCCCCAGACACTGACAGAACAGTATGGCGACTGACTCATGGCTGACCGGACCTTACGGACCGTTTGGTATCATCCCAGCTCCTGTGCGTTGTTGGTAGGTTGCAGAGGCTTTCGGCGG
>JAHFIS010000040.1 GCA_023246275.1 Candidatus Uhrbacteria bacterium | reverse complement strand
ACGGACCGCGTGAAGGCGCGGCCGTACAGCGTCATCCTGTTCGACGAGATGGAAAAGGCGCACCGCGACGTGCAGAACCTCCTGCTTCAGGTTTTGGAGGAGGGCGAGCTGACGGACGCGACCGGCCGCAAGGTGAGCTTCCGGAACGCGATCGTGGTCATGACGAGCAACGTCGGGCTCGAGCGGTTCGAGAACGGCGGGATCGGGTTCATGATCGACTACGCCGAGCGCAAGGCGTCGCTCTCCGGAGACCTGCGCAAGGAACTCGAGTCGCGCTTCCGTCCGGAGCTTTTGAACCGCGTCGACGTGACGAGCGTGTTCCAGCCGCTCGGCATCGCCGCGCTCGTGGCCATCGCCGACAAGCAGCTCGCCGAGCTGTCCGAACGCCTCGCCGAGCGCTCCGTTGCGGTCGACGTCCACGCCCGCGTCGGCTCCGCGATCGTCTCCAAGGTCGAGCCCAAGTTCGGCGCGCGCGACATCCGCAGGAAGATCCAGGCCGAGATCGAGGACAAGGTGGCCGACGCGCTCGCGTCAGGCGTTCCAAAGACGATCGCCGTCCGTGTCATAAACGGCCAGGTTGAGGTACAATGCAAGGCGTATGGTAACGCCGGGGTCAAAATTCGACGCGGACGATCTGGCAGCCAAGGGACCGCCGCCCGCCGAGGCCGGTAATTCCGAGGACAGTCGCCGAGAGGAGCTGGAGCGGGCCAAGGCCGAGGCCGCCGCGGAGAGGCGCCGGCAGGAATCACCGATCCGGGGCGGCAACTACAACCCGGAAGGGCTCGCGCAGAGCGACAATCCGACGGGTCCCGGCCAGTCCGACGAGTCGGGAGGCCCCCGGGAAGGCCAGCCGTGGCAGGCCGGCGGAGGACAGGTTCCCGCGGGAGACGAGTCGCGCAATCAGTCAAAGGGCGGCGAAGCGGGAGGTTCCGGACAGGAACCTCAAGGCGGCGGGCAGGATCCGGTGGCCGCCGTCAAGGACAGGCTGGCCGGCGACCAAGCACAGGCAAGAGGGGCGCAGCAGGCCGCGGCAGGAATTGGCGGAGGCGGCGAAGGCGGGATCAAAGGCCTTATCAAAAGTTTCCTCAGCAAGACAAACCACGAGCTGCTCGAACTCGAATACGCCATGGTCCCGTTCGACATATCCACCTTCGGCATTTCCCTGCTGATCACCCTCCCCGCGCGTCTTTTCATCGCCGGCTTCCTCGGCTGGCAGCTCAAAAAGGCGCTTGAGGGCGAAACGGAAGGAACATTTCAGCTCACGTGGGAATCATTCATGCCGCCCGGGACGGAAATGTCCGTCCCGCTTCCGGAAATGGTCCTGTATGTCGCCGTCTTCACCTACGTCATGACCGTCTTCTTCGCCGCCGTCGCGGCCATCTGCCTGATCGGGCTGTTCGCCGAATCGCTGGACATTATCGTTTGACGCTACCCTTTCCAGACCCCTAACCGTTCTTCCTATGTCCGAGCGTACAAAGCGCCTCCTCGTCGTCATCGGGTTCATCGCGTCCGTCTTCGGGATCGGCGCCGCCCTGTACTTCGTCTTTTTTCACGCTCCCGTCCCGCCGGCCACGGTCTCCCCAGGCGAAGGAACGACGGCGACCGGAACCCTTCCCTCCTCGGGAACGGCCGGCGCGCGCCCTGCCGTCACGCCGACCGGGACGACCGGGGGCGGGACCGGGCTTCCCGTCGCGGCGCCGGTCGCGAACGGCGGACTCACCGCGACCACGGCCATCACGGAGGGCGCGGTCTCGTTTCCCACGCTCGGGGCCGACGGAAAGACCGTCAGTTTCTACAATGCGGCCGACTCGAAGTTTTATACCGTCGACAAGGACGGCAAGCTCGTCCTCCTGTCCGACAAGGAGTTTCCGGACGTGAGCAAGGCCGAATGGAACAAGGATTCCGACAAGGCCGTCCTCGAGTTTCCGGACGGATCGAACGTGGTGTACGACTTCACGGCGGAGCGGCAGGTGAGCCTCCCGAAGCACTGGGAAGACTTCCAGTTCTCCCCCGTGTCGAACGAGATCGAGGCGAAGTCGATGGGCGTCGACCCGGGCAACCGCTGGCTCGTGACGACGAACGACGACGGAAGCAACGCGAAGGCGTTTCAGGCGCTCGGCGAGAACGCCAGCAAGGTGACCGTCTCCTGGTCTCCGAACGACCAGGTCGTGGCGTTCTCGGATACGGCAGAGCCGCTCTCGGGAGGCCTCGACCGCAAGACGATCCTCCCCGTCGGCATGAAGGGCGAGAACTTCCGCGGACTCACCGTCGAGGGGCTTGGGTTCCTGTCCAAGTGGTCGCCGAACGGAAAGCAGCTGCTCTACTCGGTCTCGGGCGACTACTCGAACAACATGCCGCTCCTCTGGCTCGTGGACGCCACCCCCGCCACCATGGGAGAGAACAGGCACTCGCTCGGGCTCAACACATGGGCGGACAAGTGCTCGTTCTCGACCTCGACCGTCGTGTACTGCGCCGTTCCGCGCAACCTCCCGGTAAACGCGGGACTGAAGCGCGGCCTCTACGTGGCCAATCCGGACTCGCTGTACAAGATCGACACGGCCACGAGCAAGGTCACGCTCGTCGCCATCCCGGACGGGGACGTCACCATGGAGAACCTCACGGTCAGCAGCGACGGTTCCAGCCTCTATTTCACCGACCAAAGCGACGGAACGCTCCAGCTGATCCGTCTCAAATAGCCTATGCCCCCACGCCCCTGGCTCGTCTTCCTCAGCATCGGGACCGCGTCGGTCATCGTCTTCGCGTTCTTCGTCCTGCGCCTGCAGCCGATCAAGACGCGCCCGACCGCCGCGGAAACGGCCGCGCTCGCCCCCATCACGTCCCCCACGGTCACGTTCGCCGACCCGGTCCGCGGGGCCGCAAAGGCGAAGGTGACGCTCGTGGAGTACGCAGACTTCCAGTGCGAGGCGTGCAAGGAGCTTTTCGACAATCTCACGGCCGCGATGCGCAGCTACCCCGACACCGTCCGTCTCGTGTGGAAGGACATGCCGAACGAGGGCGCGCATCCCCTGGCCACGCTCGCGTCGATCGCCGCGGGATGCGCCGGCCGACAGGGCAAGTTCTGGGAATACCATGACCTGCTGTTCGACCGCCAGACGTACCTGTCGGAGGACGAGTTCTCGAAGATCGCCACGGAGCTGCAGCTGAACGCGGAGTCGTTCAAGGCCTGCTATGACGCCCACGACACGCTCGCCGTTGTGAAGCGGGACTTCCAGGAAGGCCAGGCGCTCAAGATCCTGGCGACCCCGACCATCTTCGTCGGGTCGGAGTCGTACGCCGGCTCGCTGACCGTCGACGAGCTCTCAAGCATGATCAAGAAGGCGCTCGCCGCGACACCGGCGGCGGCAAAATAACGTATGAGGCGGATCCTCGCGACCATCGCCGTCCTGCTCGCGCCCGCCCTTCTTTTTGTCGCGCCGAAAACGGCCTTCGCGTGCTCGTGCTTCGACAGCGCGGGGACGAAGGCGGCCTACTCCGGCACCGCCGCGGAATGCAGCGCCGTCTGCGGGACGACGACCGCCACGGTCCAGACGAGCCCGCCGGACACCTGCGCGTGCGGGGGAACCGTCGGGACGAAGGAGCTCAACTGCACCACGGTGTGCGCGGACAACAAAGTCTCGTTCACGGACCCGACCGCGGCGTCGAACACCGTCACCCCGCTCGTCGGATATGCCGTCCCGCAGCTGAACGTGAAGATTCCCGGCGTGAACTTCGAGACACCGATCGACACGGGCGGCGTGGCGACTTCCGATTTCATCGGAGTCTACATCGCCGGCGCCTACAAGTACCTGATCGGGTTCGCCATGACGATCGCGATCGTGATGATCATGGTCGGCGGGCTCCAGTACGTGCTGGGCGCCGCCTCAGGGGACGTAAAGAAGGGCAAGGAGCGCATCAACAAGGCGATCGAGGGGTTCGTGCTCCTGATGTTCGTGTACGTCATCCTGTACACGGTCAACCCGAACATGATCTTCCTCCGGCCGCTCAGCCTGGGGACCCTGGCGCGCGCCGCCCTCGACCTGCAGATCAATTCCAACCTCAAGGACTGTCCTGCCGTCAAGGGGACCGTCAAGGCCTGCTCCGTCCAGGTGTTCAAGGACCCGGGCGGATGGGGCGCCCTCGCGACCGCCATCAACACCGCCCACGACTCGACCGGGGTCGACCCGATTCTCGTCGCCGCCCACATCGAGCAGGAATCCGGCGGCGGCCAGACGAGCCTGAACTGGGGGAGCAAACTGGGACTGTGCGGCGGACTCGGCCCGACGCAGTTCAGCTCCACGACGGCTCTCAATCCCGGTTTCGGGGCCCCGCCAGACTGCTGCGCAAACATCGCCCGAAAAAGCGGCATTAACGACAAGGACAGAGGGCTCTGCAAGGCAACGACGGAAACGACGTCCTGGCCGCCGCCGGCGAGCGCCGGGTTCTACCAGTGCACGGACCTCTGCGGGCACTGCGAGATCCCGTCCGCGAGCTGCGTCGCCTGGTTCACCACCCCGGGAAACATCCAGAACGTCGTCAACGCCACGTCCAAGCTGATCATCAACAACCTTGCGCACAAGTCCGTCGGCGGCGACCTTGCCTCGGAGATGTGCGCGTACAACGGATCGGGATCGCAGGCCGCGGCCTATGCGCAGAGCGTCGGGACCAGGTATGCGAAGTTCTGCAAGTCCTCGGGAGGCACTCAATGATTCATTGCCTGTGAAACGACTCGTCCTCATCGCTCTCATCCTCGCCCCGACGCTCGCCCTCGCCATGCCGAGGGCCGTCTTCGCCTGCGTCTGCTACGACTCGGCGGGCGCGACGCAGACCCCGGACGCCACCGACGAGTGCAACACAGCGTGCGGAAACACGACGGCAACGGAAAGCGCCTCCTCTCCCGGGATCTGCGACTGCGGAACGCGGTCCGAGCCGCTCAACTGCTCGACGGTCTGTTCGCAATACGGCTATACCCTCACGCAGCCGGCGACGTCCGCGAGCGCCCCGCTCGTCAAATACCAGACGCCGCAGCTGAACGTGAAGATCCCCGGGGTCAGCTTCGACACCCCGATCCTCACCAACGGGGAGGCCTCCTCCAACTTCATCGGGACGTACATCGCCGGGGTGTACAAGTATCTGATCGGATTCGCCATGACGGTCTCGATCGTCATGATCATGATCGGCGGGCTGCGCTACGTCATCGGCGGGGTTTCGGCCAAAGAGGTGTCCGCGGGAAAAAAAATAATGGTGCAAGCGTCCGAGGGGTTCGTCCTCCTCCTGTTCGTGTACGTCATCCTGTACACGACCAATCCGGAACTGATTTTTTCCAGGGACATCAGGCTGACGCAGATCGACCAGATCAAGCTCAGCCTGGACACGAGCGGCGACGAGGGCCAGGCATCCACCTGCGGAGGGATCTCCACCTACAAGGACATGCCGGAGCCGTACAAGTCCATCATCGCCGCGGCAAAGGCGGGCGGCTCCTGCCCGCTCACCGGCTCGGACCCGTACGACTCGCCCACCGGCAAGCCGCCGAACTGCGGGACGCACCACTGGTACGACCGCGGCGTGGACGGCGATTGGGAAAAGGACCACAATCTCGACTACGCGGCCACCTGGGGAACGTCCTTCCACTCGCCGTTCGCCGGCAAGGTGAGCTACCAGATACGTTCGACGGCAGAAAATCCGTGCGGAAACACCATCACGCTCACCGGAGAAAACGGCGTCAAGGCGTACATCTGCCACGCGAAGGACTTCGTCGACGACGGCGGTGCCAGGCTGACGGACGGATCGACCGTTCTAAAGGGACAGGTGCTCGGGCATATCGGCGGACGCTGCTGCGCGGGAGAAAAAACCCCGAGCAACTGGTCGGCTGGAAAATACTGCACGTTCACGGGAACCGCGTGCACGGACCCGAACGCGCTCGAACCGTCGTGCGCCTGCCAGAAGGCCGCCCAGTCCGGCAACACGACCGGCCCGCACGTGCATATCACCTGGGCCGGGGACGGCAACATTCTCGCGTGCCTTGACGACTAACCGTATGTTCTCCTGCTCAAACTGCGACGCGCAATACCCGAAGTGGGCCGGACGGTGCACCGAATGCGGAAAATGGGGAACGGTGGCGGAGGAGGGCGGCGAGGCCGCGAAGCCGAAGGGGCGAGAGGCTGTGTCGGGCGCCAAGGCCGCGAAGGTGCAGAGCCTGTCGGCCGCGTCTAAGGCGGCGGACCCGGGCCGGATGGGCACCGGGGACGCGGAGGTAGACCGGGTGCTCGGGGGCGGAATCGTCCGCGGCTCGCTCGTGTTATTGTCGGGCGAACCGGGGATCGGAAAGTCGACGCTGGTCGCGCAGATCGCCGGACTCATAACCACCCCCAACCCCTCCTTGAAAAGGAGGGGAGACGAGACGGTCCTGTACATCTCAGGCGAGGAGTCCGCCCCGCAGCTCGCGGGACGCTTTTCTCGTCTCGGCCTCGACGCGTCGAACGTGAACTTTCTCGAGGCGCTGCCGGTCGAGACCATCGTCGCGACGATCGAGAAGGAAAAGCCGGCGCTCGCGATCGTCGATTCCGTGCAGACGCTCTCGTCGTCGGACCTCGACTCGGCCGCGGGAACGCCGGCGATGGTCCGGTACGCCACTTCCCTCCTGCTGGAGCTGGCGAAGCGGACGAACATCCCGGTGCTGCTCATCGGACAGGTGACAAAGGACGGGTCGATCGCCGGGCCGAAGACGCTCGAGCACCTGGTCGACGTCGTCGTCTCGCTCGAGGGCGACCCCGTGCACGCGTATCGGATTTTGCGCGCCGCGAAGAACCGGTTCGGCGCGACGGACGAGGTGGGAGTGTTCGAGATGACGGCAGGAGGGATGAAGGCGGTCGAGAACCCGAGCGCGCGGTTCCTCGAGGAGCGCCGGAACGTCCCGGGCTCGGTCATCGCCGCGGCCGTCGAGGGATCGCGCGTATTCCTCGTCGAGGTCCAGGCGCTCGTGGAAAAGGCGAGCTATGGCACGCCGACGCGACGGGCGTCCGGGTT
>JAHFIS010000039.1 GCA_023246275.1 Candidatus Uhrbacteria bacterium | reverse complement strand
CCCTCGTCAACCGCGTAGGTCTGGTCGTCGAGACACGGGACCTTCTCGCCTTTTGTCGCGGCGCGGACAACGATGTTAATCGCGTCCCCATGAGAAATCTTGTCCGCATCAAACGCGTGCATCGGCTGGCCGAGCTCGAGAAGGACGAAGTTGGTCACGTCAACGACGTTGTTGATCGAGCGCACACCGCACGAGGACAGCCGGGCTCGCAGCCACGCCGGCGAAGGAGCCACGACGATCCCGTCGAGCACGACGGCGCGGTAGCGCGGGCAAAGGGTCGGATCGGCAATCGAGACGTCCAACGAGATCGTCGATCCAGCCTTCGTCGACGGGGACTTTTTCTCTTCGAGTTCGACGCGGTACAGCGCCGCTACCTCACGGGCCATGCCGTAATGCCCCATCAAATCCGGGCGGTTGGTGAGCGACTTGTGCTCGATCTCGAACGTGACGTCGTCCCTGCCGAGCGCCTTGGCGAGCGGAGTGCCCGGCGGGAAATCTAGGGACGACAGGTCCATGATCTCGTGCTCTCCCTCCCCGCTCTTCTCGATCCCGATCTCAATTCCCGCGCAGATCATCCCCTCGCTCTTCTCGCCGCGGATCTTCGTGTTCGACAATTCCACGAGGTCGCCCTCGCCGTGCCACTTCACCTTGGATCCCGAGAGCGCGACGGCAACCTTCATCCCCTGCGCCACGTTCGTCCCGCCGCACACGACCTGAATCATCCGGTCGCCCACGTCGACGGAGCAGATCTTCAGCCGGTCCGCGTTCGGATGCACGGCGCACGCGACCACGAGCCCGAGGACCATCCTGTCCATCGCCGCGGCCTGGTCAACAACCTTCTCGACCTCGACGGTCGAGAGCGTCAGCTTGGAGGCGAGATCGAGATCGGAAACGCCACTCGGCAGCTTTACGAATTCCGACAGCCATTTCTTTGAGATCAGCATATCTAAAACTGTTTCAGGAATCGCAGGTCGCCGCCTTCCAGATGCCGGATATCGTCGATGCCGTATTTCAGCATCACCAGGCGCGTCAGGCCGAAACCAAACGCGAATCCCGAATAAACGTCCGGATCGACCCCTCCCTCGCGCAGGACATTCGGATGGACCATACCGGCACCAAACACCTCGAGCCAGCCGGACTTCTTGCACAGGCGGCAGCCGGCCCCTTTGCACAGGAAGCAGGTGACCTCGCCGTTCACGCCGGGCTCGACGAACGGGTAGAACTTCGGACGGAGACGAATCTGCGTGTCCGCGCCATAGAGGTGCTTCGCGACGGTCTCGAGCACACCCTTCAGGTGGGAGAACGAGATTCCCTTGTCGACCACGATTCCCTCCAACTGGTGGAACGTATGCTCGTGGCGCACGTCCGTCGCCTCGTTGCGAAAGACGCGGCCCGGCGCGATCAGCCGAAGGGGCGCGCCGTACTTCCGCATCCCGCGAATCTGCACCGGCGACGTCTGCGTGCGCATCACCATGTCGGGATGCCCGTCGACGTAAAACGTGTCCTGCATGTCGCGCGCGGGATGCGTCGGCGGAATGTTGAGCGCGGTGAAGTTCAAGTGGTCGGACTCAAGCTCGGGACCGTCCTCCACGATGAATCCCATCGAGACGAAAAGATCCTCGAGGCTCTCGCGAACCTGCGTCACCGGATGCAAATTCCCCATTCCCGACCTGACCCCAATCGCCGGCTCCGTCACGTCGATCCATTCCGCCTGCGCCCTCTGGGCCCTCTGCGCCTCATGCGCCCTACCCTCCGCCTCCCCAAACGCCGCCTCGATGGCCGCCTTCACCTCGTTCGCCGCCGCTCCCACGAGCTTGCGCTCCTCGTCCGCGAGCGTCGCCATCTGCTTCATCAGGTCGGCCATCTTTCCCTTGCGCCCAAGAACCTCGACGCGCAGGCGCTCGAGCGATTCGTTGTCCGTGACGGTTTTCAGGGCGTCGATCGCGGCCTGTTTCAGCTGTTCGAGTTGGGATTGCATAAAATCAAGATAATTTGGGCCAATAGGCCGAAGGATCGGAGGCCGTAGAAGATTGCGATTCCCTTCGTGCCTTCGGCCTTCAATCCTACGCGCCTACCAACGCCTTCACCGCGCCCCACATCTGGCCACCGAACTTCACGAAGTCGCGGTACGTCACCAGGATCACGAGCGTCATGAGGAGGCCGAACCCGACGTTGTGCACGATCGCCTCCACGCGGTGGTTCACGGCCTTGCGGCGGAGAACCTCGATGAGCAGGAACAGGATGCGGCCGCCGTCGAGCGCCGGGAACGGGAGGACGTTGACCACGGCGAGGTTCACCGACAAAAGTGCGGCGAACTGGAGCACGTACACCGCGCCCATCCCCGCCACCTGGCCGGTCATCACCGCGATACCCACCGGGCCGGAGAGGTCGACGCTGACCGACTGGTGCACGACCAGGTTCTTCACAAGGTCCACGAACGACCGCGCGACCTCCGCGGTGTACATCCAGGCCGAGGAGACGCCGTGCACGACGGCAAGGTGGATCGGAAACGACACGAGGCCAGTCTTCACGAGCCCGACGCCGAACCCGTGAACGCCCACGCCCTCGATGTCCGCCGAGACCACGCGCGAGGTCACGAACGCCCCGTCGCCCTTCTTCGCCACGACGTCGATTCCCGCGTCGCCGTTCTTCGCGATGTAATCGCGCGCGTCCTTCGCCGTGTCGAACGTCTTCGCGTCGAGCGACACGACCTCGTCCCCCGCCACGAGCCCCGCGGCAGACGCGGGCGACCCGTCCGCGACGGTCATCACCTGCATCCGCGGCGCGGACACCACCGCCCCGCTCGGAAGATCCTCGTCGAGCGCGGTCGGAAGGCCGACCATGAACCCGGCGGTCAGAAGAACCGACGCGAGCAAAAAGTTCATCGTCACTCCGGCGATGAGCACCGCGAACCGCTTCCAGGCAGGCTTCGCCGCGAAGCTGTCCGGCTCGTGCCGCTGGTCCCCCGACTCCCCCTTGATCTTCACGAACCCCCCGAGCGGGATCCAGTTGACCGAGTAGACCGTGCCTCCCCGCCGGATCGAGAACGCGCGCGGCGGAAACCCGAACCCGAACTCCTCCACCTTCATCCCCGACTTCTTGGCAACGATAAAATGCCCGAATTCATGGACAAAGACGAGGACGGACAGGATGACGAGAAACAGAAGGATGGATGTGAACATGTGGCCACATGATAGCGGGTTGATGGGGTTGGCGCAAGAAACTAGAAGAGCCGGCCCAGGGCTTCATCCAGGCGTTCCACGTCCCGCAGGTCGACGTACTCGTCGGCCTGGTGCGCGACGGCCGACGGACCGGGGCCGCAGACAACGGCCGACCCGCCGCGCGACTCGACGAACAGCTGGGTATCAAAGTACCCGGTCGCCTTCGGGTCGCCCGTGGCAAATACGTCGAACGGCGTATTTCCGATCGACGGGCCGACCATCGGACCGACGCGAAACGAAACGTCGGCGGCTGTCGTCTTTCCTCCGGCGCGTTCGATCGACTCCGCGAGAATCGCGAGAACGAACGGCTCGTCGACGAGAACGCTCGCGATCCGAATCTCGATCACGGCCTCCGCGAACGGGGGAACCACGTTTGACCGCGCGACGATTTCTCCGCCGACGGCAAGACCGCCGCGGATCCATGCGAGATTCACCGTCGAAACTCCGAGTCCCTCGTCCGGGAGCATCGCAAGACGGCGGACAAGATCGTCCGTCGCGCCTTGGACAACGCGGATCGCATTCACGCCGTCCTTCCCCATCGCCGAGTGCGCGGCGCGGCCCTCCACGGAAAACCGGCACTCGAGCACGCCGCGACAGCCCCGATAGACGAGAAGGTCCGTCGGCTCCGGGTTCACGATCAGTCTCGGCGCGATCGTCGACGACGACGCGAACGCCTTCATCCCGCAGAAGTCATATTCCTCGCCGACGTAAAACAACGCGGCGATTTTTTTATCGGTATTCGCGCAACGGCGGAGAGTCGACAGGATCGTCGCGAGACCCGCCTTCATATCCACCGCGCCAAGGCCGTACAGCCGCGTTCCCTCGCGGACGGGAACGAACGGGTCGCGAACCCACGCGTCGGACGGGGGCACGGTATCAAGGTGGGCGGTGAGGAGGATTTCCGGATCGGCGGAATTCGCCACGTAGACGTTTTTGCGGGTTCCGTCGACGGGCTGGCATTCGACGGACCAATTGCCAGGCAGCTCGGAAAGCGTCGCGACGACAAAATCCGCGATCGCGGCTTCGTCGCAGCCGTTCCCGACGTACGA
Source organism: Candidatus Uhrbacteria bacterium (assembly GCA_023246275.1). Classification (GTDB taxonomy): domain Bacteria; phylum Patescibacteriota; class Patescibacteriia; order UBA9934; family GWF2-40-263; genus YC12-FULL-57-11. The sequence goes on along the minus strand of JAHFIS010000039.1, from coordinate 2,795 downwards.
CGGGATACGGATCAGGTCTTCGAGCAGAGAGATGGTGTTTGTCATAGTGTAAAAAAGACGGGGAGCGAGAGATCGCTCCCCGCGAGACTAGTAATCCGAGTGGCAGCCGCGGGCGGGCCTGTCGTCGAACGGCTTGGTAGGGCCGGCCATGAGAACGCGCGTGTCGGGCGCATCGACGATTTCCCCGTCGATGATCTTCCGCGAGACCACCTCCTCCCTGCCGACGATCGAGCACCCGAGGTCGTCGACCATCACGTGCTGGATGATCGGCTGGTTCACGGACGTGCGGGCGGAGAGCATCGCGTAGCCGTTCTTCGCCGCGGTGGCGCTCAGCACCCGGAGGAGCCACCCGCACGAGCCGTGTCCGCGCGCTTCGGAATCCACGAACACCTCGGCGAGATAGAACGACGCGTGCATCGCGTGCGGCAGCAGGTCGCGCACGTCGGACTTGCGATGCACGCCGAACCCGATCGCCGCGCCGAACGGCTTCCCGTCCCCGTCCTCGATGACGAGGAACACGGTCTCGGGCCACGACAGGATCGTTGCGAAGTCGGAACGCACCTCGTCCGAGGCAAACACCTCGCACCAGGGCCATTCGCGAAAGCAGGCAATGTAGATCGGGACGAGAACGTCCAGATCCTCGGGGCGGTACGGACGGATTGAGCGGGGTTGACGCATGACTTACTCCTGAATGAAACCGCGCATCAGCACGCGGCGGGTAGGAAGCGCCGCGTCCGGAAGGGCCCGGGGCGACGCGTAGTCTTCCTCGGCGATCTCTTGAAAGCCGAGGCAGTGAACGAACAGGTGGCGGATCGCCATCTGGTGGACGGACGTGCTGACCAGGATTTCCTCGAAGTCAACTTCGCGGGCAGCATGAAGCAGCCCGACGACGAGTTCGCGGCAGACGCCCCGACCCCGATGCGCCGGATCGACAAAGAGCTCGCTGATGTACAGCGCGTGTTGCACCCGTTCTGCGTGGTGCGCGCAGAGCCGTTTCTTACGAAACGCCCCGAACGCGATCCCCGCCCCAATCGGTCGGCCCTCCAAGTCGCGTGCGACGAAGAAGATCGTTTCCGGCCAGCGTAGAACTTCGTCAAAGCGACCGCGAACGTCGTTGGGCGCGTGTAGTTCGCGCCACGGCCATTCGAGAAACGCCGCGACATAGATGCGCGTGAGGATCTCCAGATCACTCGGCAAGACTTCCATGAAACCTCCAAAAAGAGCCCCGTTATGGGGCTCTTGTCTGCATTTCGACGTGGAACCGACGGCTTACAAGCCTCGGCCAACCGCAATGCACGCGAGAGTCCCGGACGGGAGCATCGCGTGATGATGGACGACGGTTGTAAGGTTGGCGCGGTTCATAACGATAAGGATAGTGTATCGATTTTTTTGGGTTGTGTCAAGAAAAAATCCGCTTGCTGAGACGAATATTGACGCGAACCCGAACGTCTGGTAAAAAATCTGGGGCGCCCAGGGAGTCCATCATGATCATTGCATTTACCGGTCCTTCCGGCGTAGGGAAGGGCTATGCAGCCAGTCGTCTGCGAGAGGCTTTCCCCGCAATCAAGGAAATCACATGGTCGACGACGAGACCGCTCCGACCGGAGGAGGAAAAAACAACCGTTCAAAATCGAAAGCACCTTCCCGCGGACCTCTTCGCCCTTCGGGAAAAGGAACGATCGGTTCTGCTCGCGCACGAGGCGCACGGCCACCGGTATGGGATCCTGGCAGAGGATCGCCCGGACGTTGGTGCCGTCTATCTGACGGAGTTCAACGTGGCAAATATCCCAGCCATCGCCGCGTCCGGTTGGCAAACGGTCCTGATCGGCCTCGTCCCGTCGTCCATCGACTTCTTGCATACGCGCATCGTCGACTACCGCAGGACCACCGACTCGGACGAGGTTGAACGGCGGCTCGCGTCCGCGCGAACAGATCTCGCGGAGATGGAACGTCTTCGCCATCGCTTCCACCACATCCTGACCGTAACGCCCGACAATGAGCGGACGATCGCGGAGGATATCGTCTCTATCGTCCGTCCTTTCATCTCACAGGAGCTGTCATGAGTCTCGAGACACACGTCGGAACCGTTCGCTTCGATACCCCGCTTCTCCTCGCGTCCGGATTCATCACGGAGACGCCCGATTTTTTCCTGCGTTCACGGAAGAACGGGTGTTCCGGCATGGTAACCCGTTCGCTTAAGACAGCAGTACCGCCGGAACGTCAGCGCATCCCCGCTCCGCGATACGTCGTGCCCGACCCGAACACGATGCTGAACTGCGAGTGGGGCAATGAACATCCCTGGACACGGTGGCGCGACGAATGGGCAAAGACCGTTCGCGCGACAGGCGCGCCGCTCATCGTGTCGATTTCCGGACGCGACATCGAAAGCTGCGTTGAGATCATGACCGCGCTCGCCGAAGACGGCGCCGACGCGTTCGAAGTCAACGTCTCGTGCTCCCACTCTGGGGCGCTACACGGCAATCTCAATGTGGACCGAGACCATCTTGAACGCCTGATGCACGGCATCCGGCCCGCGACACGGTTGCCGATTTGGGTGAAGCTCTCCTACTCCACGCAGATCGTGGAGATGGCGCTTCTCGCCGAGCGACTGGGCGCAGACGCAATCGTGACCACGAATACCATTGGTCCCGGCCTCTTGCTCGATCCAAATACGGGTCGGCCTTTGCTCGGGATCAAGGGCGGCGCGGGAGGCGTGTCCGGCCGCGCGATCTTTCCGATCGCCCTTCGATGCGTCTACGAGATCAGCCAGGCAGTACAAATTCCCGTCGTTGGGG
>JAHFIS010000038.1 GCA_023246275.1 Candidatus Uhrbacteria bacterium | reverse complement strand
GAACTTGCGCGCGGGAAGCCCGCCGAGCCGGTCCATGATGTGCTGCGGCTTGATCGTTCGCGCCTGCTCGAGGGTCATCCCGCCGTTCTCCGTGACCATCAGCGACGCCATCGAGGTCGAGGCGATCGCGGAGCCGCAGCCGAACGTCTTCCAGCGGAAGTCGAGAATCTTCTCGGTCGCCGGGTCCACCTTCATCCATACGCGCAGCTCGTCGCCGCACGCCGGGGAGCCTACCTTGCCGATGGCATTGTAATCGTCGGGGTTCGCGTCCTCGTGCATGAAGTTGCGCGGGTTGAAGAAGTGGTCCTTCACGACGTCCGTGTAGAACCAGGACTTGGCGCCGTCCTTGGTCGTCACGTCGCCCTTGTTTCCGACGACGGGAGGTTGCTTGTAATCAGACATAATATTTTGGGTCGACGCGCACCGGGCTTAGGGCACGGAGCTTTTCCACGAGCGGCGGGATGGTGTCGAGGACGTATGCGATGTCCGCGTCGGTCGTCGCGTGTCCGAGCGAGAAGCGAACGGAACCGTGGGCAACCTCGTATGGCAGGCCGAGCGCGAGGATGACGTGACTCGGGTCGAGCGTGGTCGACGTGCAGGCGGAGCCGGTCGACGCGTAAATGCCGGAAGCGTCGAGATACAGGATGAACGCCTCGCCCTCGATGTCCATGAACGAGATGTTCACGTTGTTCGGCAGGCGCTTGGTCGCGTGGCCGTTGAGCCGAACCTTTGGAACGCGCTCGCGGATTCCGGCGATCAGTTTGTCGCGAAGGACGGTGAGGCGCGCCGACTCGGCAACCCGCTCGCCCTGCACGATCTCGAGCGCCTTCGCCATCCCGATGATTCCCGCCACGTTCTCCGTTCCCGGGCGGATCCCCTTCTCCTGCGATCCGCCGAACTGCAGCGGCTGGAGTTTCAATCCGCGACGGACATACAGCGCGCCGACCCCCTTCGGCCCGTACATCTTGCTCCCGTTGATCGTCATCATATCCACGTGCAACTTCTCCACGTCGAGGTCGAGTGCGCCCGTCGCCTGGCACGCGTCCGTATGAAAGACTGGCAATGCAAGATTCCCAGGGACCTTCGTCCCGCCCGATCGCAGCTTCTGGATCGCGTTCCCGATCTCCCCGATCGGCTGGATCGTTCCGATCTCGTTGTTCGCGTACATTACGGAGACGAAAATCGTATCCGAGCGGATCGCGGCCATCACCTGCTCGAGCGAGATCATCCCGTCGTGGTCCGGCGACAAGTACGTGACCTCGAATCCCTCCTTTTTTTCCAGGTGCATGGCGGCCTCGATCACCGCGTGGTGCTCGAATGACGTGACGACCAGGTGTTTGCCATGAATGGCGTTGGCGCGACAGAACCCGAGGACGGCCATGTTGTCGGACTCCGTTCCGCCCGACGTAAACAGTAGTTCGTCCGCGCGGACGCGCAGAATCTTCGCCATCGTCTCGCGGGCGTCGTCGAGCGCGTCCTTCGCTTCCTTCCCGACGGAATGGAAGCTCGACGGGTTTCCGAAGTTCTCCCTGAGGTACGGCAACATCGCCTCGAGAACGCGTGGGTCGAGCGGGGTCGTGGCGGCGTGGTCGAGATAAACGTTAGGCATAGAATCCAAAGGAATCTATCAAAAAACGCCTGCCTTGGCAAGCGTTAGACGATCTTTCGAATTAAACCTTCACCTGTACCCCGAGTACGCTGACCGCGCGGCCGACGACGAAGCCGAGGACGGCGGCGCTGAGGGACACGGCAACCATCTGCCAGCCGCCCTTCCATGGGGACTTCTTCGCAAACGACGACGACCAGGCACCGAGTCCGAACAGGCAGAGTCCGGTAAGCAAAATCGACGGACCGTAGGCGAGGTCGATCGGCAGGAAGAAATAGGGGGCGAGTGGGACGCAGCCGCCGACGAGATAAAACGTTCCCATGATGATTCCCGATCGAACGGGATGCGCCTTGATCGCGTTCACGGCCGGCTTTCCCTCCTCGAACAATATCTCCACCTCCGCCTCGGCCGCCGACTTGTTCGAGAGGTAACTGCCGGCCGCCATCGAGAGCGCCTCGACCGAGACGATCACGAGGCCCGACATGACCACGATGTACGTGCTCCCCGCCCCGGCCGCGATTCCGGTCACCGCGCCGAGCGTGGACACGAAGCTGTCCTCCAGCCCGAAGACGATCTCCCGCATGCTTTCCGCGACCTCGTGCCGCCATGTTTTTTCATTCATATTGGGTATATACTACCGTCTAACGGCTATTCATTACAATGTCCCCTATGCAGCTTCCCGAAGATCTCCACCCGTTCCGCGTCCCGACCCTCATTGCCGTCACCGACAACGTGCAGGCCAAGATCTACCTCGCGAACGACCGTTCTGTCGAGCTCATCCACACGATCTCGACCAAGCTCGAGCCGATGGAGCAGGAGCGCGTGCAGATCATTACCGGGTCCGGCGGCGCCCGCAGCGGCGAGCAGCACGAGCAGAACCAGAAATACACGCGCGAACAGCTGTACGACCGGCTCAGTGCCGACCTGGTAGGCCGGCTGCGCAACGGCGACTTCCAGGCGCTGGCCGTGACCGTCCCGCAGGAGAACGTCAACGAGCTGAAGGAATCGCTCCACGTCGACCTGCTGAAGGTCGCGGACGCGTGGGTCGGCAAGCTGCTGACGAACGACGACGTGCTCGACATCGTGCAGCACGTGCAGGAGGAGGCGTAGGTATGGACGAGCAGGAACGCGACCCGCGCGAGCAGGCGGCATGGGAACATCGCATGCGGAACGAAGATGAAATCCTCCGCGTTTTGGAATCCGACGACGAGGCCGAGCAACGAAAGGTTGCCGCTCTTCACGGCTGGGACGACGAACGGTTTCGGCTATTCAGGCATTATGCGCGGCTTCGCCGGGCGGTAATCGACCGTGGTCGCGAGGAACTCACGCGGCGGAAAGCGTCCGGACCGGAACCGGACGCGGACGAGCGCCGCCTCAGATTCCTCTACGAGCAGGTAGAATCCACAGTGCGCGACGCGGTTCGCCTTTTGATCTCCAAGGGATATGACACGGTCGGCTCCGGCTTCGCGGGAGTCGCGGGGACGCAGCACGTCGTCGTCGGGAACGTCGACCTGTCCCCGGAAATGATTCCCGATTCGCTTCGGACTTCGCTCGCCGAATCCGGAATCGCCGTTACGGTCGAGACCGATCGAATTCTCTTTGAAACGGATCGGCTGCTCTCGGAGAACGAGATCCATGACACGTGGATGGGAATTGCGCGTTCTCTCCCGGAGCGACCACCGGTAAACCCTTGGAAAATTCCGGACTATCGCGAGGAACACGAGGAACTCGAGCGGACGGCGCGCGAGCTCGGGATCGATCTATACGAGCTCATTGGAGCCTACTCGACCGCGACGCTCGAGCCCCTGCGGCACGAGGATTGGGACCGCATGCAAAACTGCGATTCCCGCGACGGTTCCTGGACGCTCGAGGACGTGCTGTCCTATTACCCCGCGAGACCGGACCATCCGCGAGACGCGAAGCGGATCCTCGACGGCCTGAACGCCGGAGTTTCCATGCCCGCGCCGATCGTGCTCTTTCGCGAGGGACACCCCCCATACCTCGTCGCCGGATCGACGCGCCTGTCCGTCGCCCGCGCCACGGGAAGGACGCCCAAGGTTTTCGCGGTACGAATGTAGTATTCCGAACTGCAGACGTGCCAGCAGACGTTAACGATCCCCGCTCCGATGCACGTCGGAGCGGGGATCGTTTGCAATCGTCGTCTCGATCCACCTCGCGAGCATCTCGCCGAAGTCGCGGCCGCTGGCGGCGACGGCGCGGGGGAAAAGGACGCTGAGGCCCGGGATCGTGTTGATCTCAAGGAACCAGATTTCGTCGGACGGGTCGACGATGAAATCAACGCGGGACAGATGGCGAGCGCCGATCGTCCTGTGCGCCGTGAGCGCGGCGGCTTGGAGGCGTTCCGCGAGGTCGTCGGGAATCGGCGCAGGGCAGAGTTTTTCTGCCGGGACCGGGCCGTACTTGGCGTCGTAATCGTAAAGGCCGGTCGGGGACTTTATTTGAATGACCGGCATGGCGTTTGGGACGAACGTCGTCGCAGACCCTGAGCCTGTCGAAGGGACGTCCGGGACGGCGACGGTGAACTCGTCGCCGGCGACGAAGGACTCGACGAGGACGCTGGACGAGAAGCGAAGCGCGGCATCGACGGCGGCGTCGAGCTCGGCGCGGTCGCGGGCGATAGAGACGCCCTGCGTGCTGCCGCCGTCGAGAGGCTTCACAACGCAAGGAAACCCCTTGTCATTGCGAGGTCCGCAGACCGAAGCGATCTCTTCGAGGGATTGCTTCGCTTCCACCTTCGCTGAAGATACGGCCGACAAGCCGCTCACAATGACAGACCACGCGGGCGTCTTTATCCCAGCGGACGCGACGATCCGCTTTGCCAGGTCTTTGTCCATCGCGATCGCGTTCGCCGCGACGCCCGAAAAAAGATACGGGATTCCAAGCGTCTCGAGAAATCCCTGGACCGTCCCATCCTCCCCGCCACTCCCATGAAACACAGGGATCGCGGCGACGAACTCGTGACGTCGCGCAAGGAACGCGTCGATGTCGGACGGAAAATCGAACGTCGTCGTCGCGTATCGTCCGTCGAGGAGTCGCGCGACGGCCTTTGACGACGCGATCGCGATATCGCGCTCGGCGGACGTTCCGCCAGTGAAGATAGCGATGGGGGTCATAGTGTAAAAAGGCGGTCGCGGTGACCGCAGATACGTATGGACGGCTAAGACGCCGACGGATCGATCCGATGCCAGAACCAGATCACGCAACCGGAGAAACAATCCAGGAATCGCTCTTCCGTCACGCGGGCGGCCCGCTGCGTTTTCGTAGACAAAAATCCTGCCGAATTGTGAAGGATGAACACGCGACCGTTGGACGTCTCCTCATACCCATACACAAGGACGAGGTGTCCGCTCTTTTGCTTCGGCTTGCCGCCGTCGAGATTGCGGATTTCCGGCGAAACGGACGCGACGACGTATCGACCGGTGCGAAGCAGATCGACAAGACCGCCCGTCGTGCAGTTGCGCTTGGTCATGCCTCCCATAAGAAAGCCGAGTTCCTCTCGGGCATATTCTCCGAGTTCCGCGTGATATGCGCCGACGACCTGTCCGTCGACCGTCTTATACACGCCATACTTCTCCGTCGCCGTTCGATACATTTCTTCCAGAGTTGGAACCGCAGGGCCGTAGAGGCGAAACTCCACGAGCGCGATCATCCGCACGCAACACATCCCGCACCAGTTCCATTCCGGCGCGTTCATATCTTCGTTCGCAATGTTCGCGATCCGGCGTTCGACGTCCTCCGCGGGCTCGAACTGCGGGACGAAGGGCGGCTCAGGCAGCGGGTAGAATTTCATGGATCCTCCAGAGTTGTTCGAACGTCCAGCGCTGCGCCCGTGCAAAATCGCGCGAGCGAACAATGAAGCCAACCACGTCCTTGTCGAAGCTAAGCATCGCCACGTTGTCGCCATAGATGTACGTTTCGCTTGTGAACGGCTCGCCCTCCACGATGCGCGTCTCCCGACGAACGGCCTTGTCGCCAAACTTCATGGATCGCGCCTCCGGCGTGTCGGCGGCAAGGACGCAGATGGAAACGCCACGGCGGATGCGCTCGCGGACGAACTCCTGGTGGTCAGTCTGCGAAAAGACGTTCTTTTCCGTGCGCTGGTTCGTGAACAGGAGGATCTCGCCGTCCGCATGCTCGAGCACGTCGTCGACGATCTGCTTGAGCCCGTCGTGTCCCGCGAAGAACCGCAGGGTCGGCTTGTTCTCGTGCTCGCGGTACGAGGCGAGCAGCTCCTGCATCGACTCCTCCACGTCGTCGTGATGCCGCCGCAGCCGCCGCATGTCCGTCCTGAGCCGAGCGAGCACGGCGGACGGGGGCTTCGCGGCAACCGTCTTTCGCGTCGACGTCGCATTCGTCTCGACGACCCCGAGCTCGACGAGCTGGTCGCACGCGAGATACGCCGACGACCGGTCCATCTTGCACGCCTTCGCCACGTCGCCCACCGTCGACGTCCCGGCGCGATAGCACGCCAGATAAAACGCCGCCGCATTCTCCGTAGCCCCAAGCGCCATGAGCGCCTCCTTGAGCTTCTTCAGCTCATCGTCACGATACAAGTTGCGCGACATATCGTCGAAAAATATTGGATGAGATCGAATTAATTATAAAAAATTGACTAGGATTAGTCAATTTTTTGATAGCTGAGTTGTTGAAGACCAATCTACACTACCAACGCTTAGCGTTGGTAGTGAGTCCTGTCCGTCGTCTGCGCGTCACACGTACCCACCCGCCTGGATCTCCCAGAACTGACGGTACAGGTTGTCGCGCTTAATCAGCTGGGCGTGTGTTCCCTGGTCGACGATCCTGCCCTTGTCCATCACCAGGATGTTGTCCGCGTCCATGACCGTCGAAAGGCGGTGCGCGATTACAATCGTCGTGCGATCCTTCATCACTTCCCGAAGTGCCTTCTGCAGGTCGTGCTCCGTCTTCGAATCGAGCGCGCTCGTGGCCTCGTCGAGTACGAGGATCGGCGGGTTGGCGAGAAGGACTCTGGCCAGGGCCACGCGCTGCTTCTGGCCGCCCGAAAGCTTCACCCCGCGCTCGCCGACCACTGTGTCGTATCCCTTCGGCAGCTTGGAAATGAACTCGTGCGCCTGCGCTCGCTTTGCGGCCGCGATCACTTCCTCGCGCGTCGCCTTGGGCTTTGCGAACCGCATGTTGTACAGGATCGTGTCGTGGAACAGCAAGTTCTCCTGCATCACGAATCCCACCTGCGGACGCATCGTCGCGAGCGTCAGGTCGCGCAGGTCGATCCCGTCGATCCGAATCGCCCCGCGCGTCGGGTCCGCGAACCGCACCATCAGCTTCGCGAGCGTGCTCTTCCCCGCCCCGCTTTCCCCGATGATCGCGAAGGTCTTCCCGGCCGGGATCGAGAAGCTCAGGTCGCGCAACACGGACTTGCCGCCGTCGCGATACGAGAACCCGACGTTGTCGAACTCGACGAGCCCGCG
>JAHFIS010000037.1 GCA_023246275.1 Candidatus Uhrbacteria bacterium | reverse complement strand
TAATGATCGCCGGGATCGCATACCGCGCCTTGATGTCGAACAGGACCGCAAGCGCCGTCCCCGTCCAGATCCCGGCGCCGGGGAGCGGGAGCGCGCCGAGAATCGCAAGGGCAAACGCGCCGAAACGCTGGTAGACGGCCATGTGCTTTGCCTCCAGCGCGCGTAGTTTTTTGTTCAGAAACGCATGAAACCGAGGCATATGCTTTTCCGCCCAGGCCAGCAGCGCGGGCATTCCCCACCAAAGGAGCGGGATCGGAACGAGATTCCCGAACAGCGCGAGCGACCACGCCTTGAACGCGGTAAAATGAAACACGGTGATCGCGATCGGAATGGACGCGCGGAGTTCCGTCACGGGAAGGGCGGACAGAATCAAAATGACAATTTCTTGTTTCATAGGGTCGCGGTTTTCTCATCCGGCCATTCGAACACCTTGTACGCCCACGCCGACAGCGCCTTCACGTCCTGAAACCGCCCCGTGATCGTCTCGGACCCGAGGACGACGACGATGATCTCATGCGCGTCCTTTTCCGAGACGAGCGACCCCAGGCAGTATCCCGCCTCCGGCAAAAATCCGGTCTTCCCTCCGACGACCTTGTACGGCGCCTGGTTCAGGAAGCTGTTCAGCAGCTCGTCGGTCGTGTCGATCGAATAGACCCTGCCGGACGATCCGACGAACGTCGTCACCGGCTGCTCGGTTGCCTCGCGTATCACGTCCACCTTCATCGCCGCATCGAGAAGTCGCACGAGGTCGGACGGAATCGATCGGTTGTCCGCGGAAAGCCCGGTCGGGTCGAGGAACGTCGTCGCCCGCATGCCGAGCTCGGCCGCGGTCTCGTTCATCTTGCCGACGAAGTCGCCTTCCGACAATCCCGACAGCCGAACGAGCGCCGCCGTCGCCGAGTTGTCCGACCCCACGAGGCTCGCGTGCAGCAGGTTGTCGACCGTGACGGTATCGCCGACAGAAACGTGCTGGACGCCGCCCGACCGCACGTCCGACGCCTGGAGCGAGGAGGGCGAGCTTAGGTCCGGATTCCCCTTCAAAAAGACAAATGCCGTCATCAGCTTGGTAATGCTTCCGATGGATCGCGGATCCTCGCCGTTCTTCTCATACAGCACGGACCCGGTCGCGCGGTCGACCACGATGGCGCTCACCGCCGACGTAACCACGCCGACGCTGTTCGGATCGATCTTCTTCGGAGCGCGCGACGCGTCCTGAGCCGCGGGAAGTCCGGCGCGCAAAAGCGCCATCGCCTCGAACGCCCCGGGCTGGCGCAGCTCGGCCGACGGCAGCGTGGCGTAGCGCTCAACCATTCCCGCGTCATACGGGTAAACCTGAAGCAAGGTCGTGGCCAAAAGCAGTTGTGCCATCAGTCGAAGGATCACAGGGCGGAATCGTTGAGCGAGGAGGTCATCGAGTCGCTAAGCGAGTCAACGAGTTCCGTGATTTTTTTGTCCTCGTGGAGGTCGAGATAGTCGGGAAGGTCGGCGATCGAGTGGATCCCGAGGTGCCGCACGAAGTCCGCGGACACCGTGAATACCGGCTGTAGCCGCTCGATGTCGTCGGTCTCGTCGACGAGTCCGCGCATGGAAAGGTTGCGCAGGATCAGCGTGCAGTTCACGCCGCGGATCTGCTCGATCTCAGGCTTCGTGATCGGCCCGCGGTACGCGATGATGGTCAGCGTCTCCAGCGACGGCCGCGACAGTTCCCCGCTCACCTCCTCCTTCAGCAGCGCCGCAACCACCGCGGACTCGGACGGATTCGTGACGAACTGGACCTTCCCCTCGTGCTCGACCACGTGGATTCCGGACGTTTCGACGTTGAACCGAGCCTTCACGTCCGCGATCGCCTCGAGCAGTACCTCGTCGGAAGCGTTCAGCGACTTTTTCAAAACCGAAATCGCGACCGGCTTGGCCGACGCGAACAGGATGGATTCAATCGAAGTCGTTATCATAGCTTTTTTATGGGGGCGGAGAGACAGGACTCCTGTCGCCCGGAGCGAGGCATCAGCCGGGACAGCGAGGACGATAGGATGTCACGCAGCTGGGGCCCCATAAAAGGGTTCGGTTAGTCGCTTCTGGTGATCAGTATATCGTGAAACGACCCTCCTTGGACAGCCTTCACCACGCGCTGCTTCATGAGCTCGAGGAGCGCGAGAAAGCTGACCACGACCTCCACCTTCGACGCTCCGGTCGCGACCATCTCGTGGAACAGCACCTTGGAGCGGTCCACCATCGCGGCCTGGAGCTGCTTCATGCGCTCCTGGATGGACACGACGCGCTCGATGCTCGACTGGCGCAGCGCGAAGAACGGCTCGAGGCGCTTCTGCACGGCCTGGAACAGCTCGCGGAGAATCGTCGGCGTCACGTTCTTCGGCGGAAGGAACTGACGCACCTTCGCGACGGACGTCTTCTCCCGCGCGAACATGTCCTTCCCCGCCCCGAACATCTCCTCGATCATCGCAGACGCGTCCACGAACCGCTTATACATCCGCAGCTGGTCGGCCAACTTCGCGCCGTCCTCCTCCGCATCGAGGTTGAGCTGCGGAAGGATCGCATGCGACTTGATGAGCAGGAGTTTCGTCGCGACGACGAGGAAGTCGGCGAGCTCCTCGGCGGGAACGTCATGCTCGTTCACGTGCTTCAGATAGTCCTCCGTGACCCGAGCAAGAGAAACCTCCGTAATCGGAAGTTTCTCCTGCTCGATCAGGTCGAGCAGGAGCTGCAACGGGCCAGAGTATTGGTCGAGGGTGACTTCGAAGGACATAGGGGACCGAAAGGCCGAAGGCATTAGGCCGAGAGGCGGATGTGCGCGTCGATCAGGGCCTTCTCCGGCAAAGCGCTTGGCGCGTCCATGACGGACGTGTGCGCGGATCCTGTCATCGGGAACGCCTGCACCTCGCGCAGATATGTCTCGCCTGTCAGGATCATGATCATGCGCTCGACGCCGAGCCCGATGCCTCCGTGCGGCGGCGCGCCATACTTGAACGCTTCCAGCATGTGGCCGACGGATTCCTCGATCTCCTCGTCGGAATACCCCATCGTCTTGTACGTCGCCCGGAGCGTCCTTGGATCATGCGCGCGAATGCTTCCGCCGCCGGTCTCGTAGCCGTTGCACACGAGGTCGTACTGCGTCGTCAGGATGTTCTCGACGTTCCTTCCGGCCAGATGGTCTTCCAAGAATTCCGGCTTCGGCTGCGAGAACGGGTTGTGCGTGAACGTCCAACCGCCCTCGTCCGTCTTCTCGAAGAACGGAAAGTCCACGACCCACGCGTACGCGAGAACGTTGTTCTTCTTGTCCTCCTCCGTGCGCATGTCGAACTTGTCCGCGCCGTAGCGCTCCATCGACTCCTTGTACGTGAGCCGCGGGAACGGCTTTTCCTTGATTGTGAACCCAAGCGACTCGACCGCCTTCGTGATCATCGCCTCGATGGTCTGCATCACGTCCTCGCGCTCCACGAAGCTCATCTCGATATCGATCTGCGTGTGCTCGAACCCGCGGTCCGCGCGCGGATCCTCGTCACGGAAACAGCGGGCCGTCTGGAAGTAGCGCTCGAACCCGGCGACCATCGCGAGCTGCTTGTACTGCTGCGGGCTCTGCGGGAGCGCGAAGAACTTTCCCGGCTGCAGGCGCGACGGAACGATGAAGTCGCGCGAGCCCTCGGGCGTCGCCTTCGTCAGGTACGGCGTCTCAATCTCGACGAACCGATCTTTCAGCAGATGCTGGCGGCACGCCTGAACGTACAGGTTTCGAAGGCGAAGATGATGCTGCAATCGCTCGGACCGAAGGTCAAGGTAGCGATACTTCAGCCGCAGTTCCTCGTTCACCCCGATCGTATCTTTGTCGACCTCAAACGGCGGCGTTCAGGATCCGAAGCGCCTTCACCCCAAGTTCCACCGTCCCTGTGGGTAAGTCCGCTTTAACCTGCTTTTCGCCCCTTTTGTTGACGATTCCTTCGATTTCAACGACGTACTCCGACGACAATTCGTCGACGGCCTTGTTCGTGGCCTCGTCCAAGTCCGGCTTGTAGCAGACAACCTGCACGATCCCCGTCCCGTCGCGCAAATCGATAAACGCAAGCTTGTCGCCCATGCGACGAATGTTCTGCACCCATCCGTTGACGCGGACGGTCTCTCCGATGTGAGTTGTGGTTTCAATGTTCCAGGTTCGGTTCATATGGTTGATGAGGCCGCAGGATGGAAGGCCGCAGGCCGAGAGGAAATCGCGTTCCCCTACGGCCTCTCGGCCTTCGCCCCTTCGCGCCTCTTATTTAACGACCCCGAGATACTCGACGGTCGCGTCCGTTTCATGAGTGAGCTGCGTCTCGGCCTTGGTCGCCAGATCGTACAGGAACAGGTTCCCGTCGCGATCGACGACCATGGTATCTCCGAACCAGTCCTTGACGAGTCCCTCGATAAATCTTCCGCCAGACTTTCCGTCGGTTTTGTACCCGACGGCACTGGTGTTCGTTCCATAAAAATGATAGGCATATTCCGTCCCGTCGTCGGACACCATCGGATTTTCGACGACAGGATTCGACGACACCATGTCCCTACCTTTCTTTTTCTCATTGGTGAACAACAGGCGTCCGTGCCCTGTCGTCAGATCAATCGCGTACGCGGACGACGGCCCCGTCGGATCCGCGCCAAGATTTTCCGGCGGTGTAAAATTTACGCCGACCAATGTTTTCGTCTTGGTGTTGATCTCGTACTGGTACAGATTCTTTGCGCGAACGTCCGCGACTTCCGTAATTACCCCCGACGAAACGTCGAGCTGCCACAGCCCCGCGACGTACGACTCCGTCTCGACGCGGCGACCGAGATAGATCGCGCTCTTGTCGTCGGCGGTCGCGACGGGGACGAGATATCCGTCCGCGGCCGATGGGAAAATTCCGAGCGCGACGGGATCGATCGTCTTTTGCAACAGCTGCGGCCCGCCGTCGCCGTCGAAAACGGTCAGTTTCAGCACGCCGCCGTCGCTCATCTCGCAGGTGAGGCCGAGAGAGGAAACGACGTACGGAGCATTACACACGTTCGTGGACTGGTTAAATCGTCCGACCGGTCCTTCAAAGCTACCGATCAGCCCAGAGGTCTTCTTCGTCACGATCGAGTATGAAAACTCCTTTGACTGATCTTGTCCTGGCAACATAACGGACCAGATCACCAACGGATGGTCATTGTTGACCGGCGAGGAAACGACAGCGGTCTTGCCCGGCGCGAACGATTCCCCATGCATCAAAAATCGCACGAACAACGCCCCGGCAAACGCGAGGACGAGGAGAGCGGGAATGAGAGCGGGAATGATTTTTTTCATATCATGGAACGATCAGAAACTCGGCGGAGCCGAACGACGCGCCGTCGGCCATCAGAGGTTGGTCGAGCTTGGTCGCTACGTTGTGCGCGTACAGGATTCCCTGCCGCTCTACGACGACGATGTCGCCCTTCCAAACCAATGCCTTGCCGACGAACTGGTCGAGAACGGTTCCGTCGAGCGCGAACAGCGTGAGATGCTGATCCTGTGCGACCAGGACCTTCGTTCCGTCTTCGGACAACATCGGATGCTCGAACATGCCCGTCTTGGTCGTCGCAACGACAGTTTCAGACCCCGTGGACAAGTCGATAACGCGTACGGACGACGGGGCGACGAGAGTCGATCCCGGATCGTTTTCGTTTGGAACGCGGACGCTCGAGACGCCGACCATTTCTTTCGTCGCCGTACTGATATACGTGCTGTCGGAATCGTCGTCAAATCCGCCGGTGGCCTTGAGCTCGCGAAACTGGTCAGTCTTCCACGACCAGGTCCAGATGGTCTGCCGGCCGAAGTACGATATTTCGGAAAAGAGCGTGATGTAAACGTCCTCCCCGTCGCCGCTGATGGCGATCGGCGCAAAGTAGGCCGGCGACATTCCGGTGCCGGCCGTATCAAGCGCCCTCGACGCGAGGACGGCTCCGTTCGCGTCCACGACCTGGACGGAAGTCTTCTCAAACGGAACGTGCCCGCTTGCCGCCGTGCCATCGTCGAGGTTCACGCGGATTCCGTTCGGGGCGATCAGCGGGTTCATTTCTTTTTGCGTCGCCGCGTCGTCGCACGCAGAGCCGTCCGTCGCCACGCGAACCGGAGCATCCGACGAACCAACCTTCCAACGATAGACGGATTTCGAACACGCGTCAGTGAACTGATCGTCATCCGACGTCCGCGCGTGAACAGCCCGCGAGAGCATCAGATACGTTCCTGGTTGAACCCGTTCCGTCGTCGCGGTCATCACAACGTCAAGTTCCCCTTCCGAATTCACCCGCCAAACCAACGTCGCTGCAAACGCAACGACGATAACGGCGACGATGGTAACGGGGGGGATTTTCTTCACAATTACGGCGTAATCCGGTTAATCAATCGCGGAAACGGAATCGTCTCCCGAATGTGCTGCAGCCCGCAGACCCAGGCGACGATGCGTTCCAATCCATACCCGAATCCCGAGTGCGGAACGCTGCCGAACCGTCGCAAGTCGAGATACCACTGGTACGGCTCGGTCGGGACGTTGTGATCCTTCATGCGCTGGAGGAGCTGGTCGTAGTCGTCCTCGCGCTGAGAGCCACCGATGATTTCTCCGTATCCTTCCGGCGCGAGCATGTCGGCGTTGAGGACGCGGTTCGGGTCGGCCGGGTCGCGCTTCATGTAGAAGGCCTTGACAACGGCCGGGTATTTCTCGACGAAGATCGGGCGGTCGTAGAGCTTGGTGAGGACCGTCTCGTCGTCGCCGCCGAGGTCGTCCATGTCGCCGATGTCGCTGCCGAGCTCGCGCAGTTTCGCGACGGCCTCGGCGTGGGTCATGCGGACGAACGGGGCCTGGACCTTTTCGAGGGCCGCCACGTCGCGTTCGAGGATGGCGAGCTCGGCGCGGTTCTTTTCGAGGACGTCCTTCACGATGCGGCAGACGAGCCCTTCCTGCACGGCGAGGTTTCCCTCGTGGTCCACGAACGCGGCCTCGGCGTCCATCATCCAGAACTCGGTGAGGTGGCGGCGGGTCTTGCTCTTCTCGGCGCGGAACACCGGGCCGAAGTCGAAGGCGCGGCCGAGGCTCATGATGCCGGCCTCAAG
>JAHFIS010000036.1:5810-7167 GCA_023246275.1 Candidatus Uhrbacteria bacterium | reverse complement strand
CTCGGTACCGTCGGCGAACGGACAAACGACGAGAAACACAAGGAAGCCACGTCGACCATCGTCGCCTGGCTCGACCGCAAGTCCGTCTACTACCAGGACCCCGACAAGCGCGACTTTTCCCTCTACCACCTGGGCATGGAACAGCCCCAGGACCTGATGAAGCTCTTCCGCCCCCTCGACGCCATCAAGCACGCCGACCCCGAGCTGTTCATCGAGCTCGTCGGCATCAACCCGGACGGCAACGGCAAATCGCCCTACTTCGGCTCGTTCCTCCACAAGGCGCTGTTCAACACGCAGAAGGCCGTCGACCGCGCGAATAAACTCGGCGAGATGGCGATCAAGACGATGCTGAAACAATTACTCTCGCTCAACGCGACGGTCTCGACGTACTCCGGCGTCGTCTCGTAGGAAGCGCTGCTCGCGATGGGCGCGGAAATCAAGGAGAGGGTCCTGGCAGAACCGTCATCTGCCGACAAGGCCCGAACTCTCATGATGCTCGCCGTCCCGTTCAGCCAGGTCGCGATCGACGCGGAGGTACGGAGACAGCTCGACGAGCTGCGCGAGGCGAACCTCGAGAACGTCCACACGGAACTTGCCCGTCACATCGAGGACATCAACCATCCACTCAAAGCGATCGATTACATCATGACGCTTCCGAAAGCCGTCTTCATCGACGATTCCATACAAAAAATTCTAAGGGATATTTTCCCGGATGAAGCGTTCAGCTCCGTCGAAGGATTGCAGGCGTGGATGATCCAGGATCAACACCTGATGAATCGGTTCTACCGTCGGATTCCGCTGTTTGACGAAACGAAAGGGGATTTTGGAATTGACGCAAGAGGGAACGCCGAAAGAAGGGATACTCGCATTGGGAGCCGACTGACAGGAAAATATGGCTTCAAGGGTTTCTACAATCTAGACGGATCATACCCCTCCTACATGAAGTCTCCGATTTTCAATGACAGTTGGGTGAGTCGTAAAAAATTCTTATTCGACGCTGAGGGATTCGAATCAGACCTTAAGCGGTTGGGCGTGGCTGAGAACGAGATTGAACGATCGATTATTGTTTCGCATATTTTCGAATGGTCCCTGCATCCTATAAAATTCTATGATAGAACCGACGAAGAAAGTCGCTTATTTTCGGAATCGATCAAACCGAGTCTAAGAGAGCTGCTCAAGGCTTGTAAAGCAGACGACGTCTTTTTGCTAATCATTGCTCACGGAGATTACGATGTCGCCATGACGTATTTCGATCTGTTCTGCGATCAGATCGAGCCGATGCGGATGTTCAATATCTTGCACGACCAGCATGCCAACGGAATCAAGCACCCCGCGCTTCGAAAGTTCCGCAAGGAAT
>JAHFIS010000036.1:0-5800 GCA_023246275.1 Candidatus Uhrbacteria bacterium | reverse complement strand
ACGTGGCATATCTTCGCGGACAAATCGACGCGTTGCACGACTACGAAAATATCGTCGGCCCGGATGGCGACGTCGACCTCTATCGCGATCTCAACCGCGCGCTCGTGGAAAAAAAGACGCCGTGGACGGTCGAGGAGAATTACCAGGGAAAGCCCTTCGCGTTCGACCTGTGGGAAAGTATCTTTTCGACCAAATTTTCCGATCTCGCACCAAAGGGAGATCTACCGATGCCGCTACCAACGGATATAGAGTGGGGAGACGAGGAACGCGCATTTGTCAGGTCGGCCATCCTGTGTGACTACGCGATGCCGTTCGTCCAAAATTCCAATCAGTGGGGCGTTCGTCTCCTGATGTTCAGATCCCCAACATCCGTCCCAAGGACGCTCACCCTCAACCTAAAATCCCAGCCCGCATAGGGCCGGGACTTTAGGTTATGCTCGTCCAACTTCCACTACCTGTGCGGCGCTCAGCACGTTATTTGCGTGCAAAATCTGAGCGAGATGAGTAAGTTTTCGGATAGCCCTCGCGCCCGTGTCCTTCAGCTCGTCCTTAAGGCTGAGCAGCCTGCGATCGAGCTGATCAATCGTGACCGTCTCCGCAAGGCGCGCCTCGACGCGCTCGAAGCGACTGTCCATCGCGTCAAAGCGATTGTCCATGGCATCGAAACGTTTGTCCATCGTATCGAACCGCTTGTCGATGGTTTCAAACCGATCCTCCATTTCCACAAAACGCGGAAAAACCATCTGTTCCAACGCCTCGCCGACGCCATCGACGATCATTCCTTTGATCTCGGACCGAAATGAGACAAACTCACATTTTACAACTCCGATAATCGCGTCCATCAGTTCCTGATTGCTCGGTTGAGCTTTCATATTCTTATCTCCCCACAAGAATTATGTTCGCGCTACTCCGCCTCCCCCGCGTCGGCCACCGTCGCGATCATCGCCTCCCCGCTCTCGATCTTCTTCTCGATCGCCTTGCGAATGTCCTTCATCGCCTTCGGGTGCTCCTTCAGGTAGGTCTTCGCGTTCTCGCGGCCGAGCCCGAGCTTTTCCTCGCCGAACGAATACGAGTTGCCGCTCTTGCCGATGACGCCGGCCGGAACGCCCACGTCCAACAGGTCGCCGGAAATTGAGATCCCCTCGTTGTACATGATGTCGAACTCGCAGGTGCGGAACGGCGGGGCCACCTTGTTCTTCACGATCTTCACCTTCGTCCGGTTGCCGATGATCTTCTCGGCCTGCTTGATCTGCGCGGAACGACGGATCTCGATGCGGACCGAGGCGTAGAACTTGAGCGCGTTCCCGCCGGTGGTCGTCTCGGGGTTGCCGAACATCACGCCGATCTTCATGCGGATCTGGTTGATGAAGATGACCGTGCACTTGCTCTTGTTGATGATGCCGGCCAGCTTCCGGAGCGCCTGGGACATGAGGCGCGCCTGGAGGCCCATGTGGCTCTCGCCCATCTCGCCGTCGATTTCGGCCTTCGGGGTGAGCGCGGCCACGGAGTCGACCACGATCACGTCGACCGCGTTCGAGCGAACGAGGGTCTCGACGATCTCGAGCGCCTGCTCGCCGTTGTCCGGCTGGGAGATGAACAGCTCGTTGATGTTCACGCCGATCTTGGCGGCATATTCCGGGTCCAGCGCGTGCTCGGCGTCCACGTAGGCCGCCAGGCCGCCCGTCTTCTGGATCTCCGAGACGATATGCTGGGCGAGCGTGGACTTACCCGAGGATTCCGGCCCGTAGATCTCGATGATGCGGCCGCGCGGCACGCCCATCACGCCGAGCGCGAGGTCGAGCGACAGGCAGCCCGTCGTGATCGCGTCCACCTCCATCGTCTTCGCCTCCCCGAGCCGCATGATCGACCCCTCGCCGAACCGCTGCTTGATCTGCGCGATCGCCTCCATCGCCGCCTTGCCGCGCGCGTCCGTCGCCGAAACCTCCTCCAACACTTGCTTGGCCATACAATTTTTGATTATTCACCGGGATCAGTTAGAACAGGGTAGCACGCCGCGCCCCTATCGACAAACTATCATAATTTGGCTGGGTTGTCGACTATTTTGTCAGTTCTGGATAACAGTCGCGACCAGGAATCGCGCGTTCTCCGCGAATCAGAGCGCAAAAGAATCCGTCGGGATATTCCGACAGTTTTCTCGTTGCAAAGACTTATCCACCGTGCTAATCTTTTTGCGCACGGTGCAACCCAAAACCCAAGGAGAATCAGTGCAAGCACGCAGCCCATTCCAGCCCAATGCCGTATCGCGGCGACGCAGCGGCCCCAAGCAGTCTCGCACGGAACGGAGGGAGCGATTCGAGCGCAGGGAACTCGGGCGGCAGAGCCCCGAGCCCGGCGTCGAGAACCGCTTCGGCATCAAGCTGCAGACGGCGGTCGACAAGGCGCTCGCTCGCCTGGCGGTCCCGCACCGCTCGATCGACTACAGGGACGACTACGCCCGCGACGAGCGCGTCGAGCTGGTCCTGCTGAACGATGAGCGGACCGAGGCGATCGCCGAGGTGCAGTTCACGCTCCGGCGCGGGATCCGCGGGAAGATCGAGGACTTCCTGCGCGCGGCCATCGTGCGCCCGCTGCGCGACGTCCCGCGCTTCTACCTCGAGATCGAGGACCACATCGGCCTCAGCCTGAAGCCGATGGCCGAGCGCATCGCCCACGCGATCCGCGACCTTCTCGACGCGATCGGCGACTGGTCGAGGCGCGCCGAGCCCGGCAACGCCATCGGCGTCGCGCTCGTGTTCGACCACCACCAGGAGACGAAGTTCTTTCCGCTCCGCCTCGCCAAGTCGCTCGGATCTCGCGCGCGACACATGCTTGAGAGCCTGTTCGCCCCGCCGGCCCCCGCGGCACCGGAACCCGTCCCGGAACCTCCCGCCGCCGACGAGCCCAAGCCCGTCGTCGCCCGCCGCCCGGCCGTCGCCGCCAACCACGGCCCGATCCAGCGGTTCCACGCGATGCTGAACCGCATCCACACCGGCTTCGACCCGCACCCGGTCCCCGCCTACGCGTCCAACCAGACGCGCCATCCCCTGCGCATGCCGTTTCGACGGTAACGCAAACCGGCCCCTCTCAGGACCGGCTTTTTTTATTCTTACTTGCTGACGCGCTCCACGTACGTTCCCTCCTCAGTGTTCACCATCACCTCGTCGCCCTCGGCGATGAAGATCGGGACGCGGATGGCGAGGCCGTTGTCGGTCACCGCGTCCTTGGACACGTTGCCGCTCGCCGAGTCCCCCTTCACGGCCGGCTCGGTCTGCGCGATCTTGTACTGGATCTTCAGCGGGAGCTGGATGGTGAGCGCCTTTTCCTCGTGCATGACGATGGTCACCTCGAGCCCCTCCTTCAAGAACCGGACGTCCTCGCCGATGTCCTCCTTGCCCATGGTGATCTGCTCGTAGCTCTGGTTGTCCATAAAGGTGTACAGCTGCCCGTCGTTGAACAGGTACTGCATCTTCTTGTACTGCACGTCCTCGAACTCGAGCGTCTCGGAAGACTTGAAGTTGTTCTCCACGACCTTCCCGGTGGTCATGTTCTTGATGCGGGTGCGCACGAACGAGGATCCCTTCCCCGGCGACACGCGCTGAAAGTCGACCACGGCCCAAAGATTGCCGTCGTATCGGATAACCGTCCCTTTCTTCAGTTCGTTTGGTGATGGCATAGAGGATGTTCACGTTTCGAATATCGCTGGGATGGTACCAGCCAGGGGGATTATTGGCAATGAATGGTTTAATTCCCAAAGACTTTGAACAACCCACCCGCCGGGAATAACATCACTTCCTCGATCGACTTCGCCCCCGTCGCGATCATATGGAGACGATCGACTCCGAGCGCGTTGCCGTAGGACGGGTTCTTCAAGTTCGGCAGCAAGCGCAGCAGTTCCTCGTCGAGCGGGAACACGGTCTTGCCGAGCACGCGGCGTTCCTCGCCTTCCTCGACGAATCGGCGGCGCTGCTCTTCGGCGTCGGTCAGCTCGGTGAACGCGTTGCAGAGCTCGATGCCGTCAATGTAAAGCTCGAAGCGCTCGCCATATTTGCCGTCGGCGGTCAGTCGCGACAGCGCGGCCTGGTGCTTCGGGTAGTCGTAGAGAAACAGCGGCGGGAGATTCGTGCCGTCGACGGTCTGGATGTGCGGTTCGACGAGCGCGAGGAAGAGGCGGTAGTAGAGATCCGACTCGGTATCGGAAGGGTCGGTGTGGATTTTGTGCTTGGCGCAGGATGCTTTGAGATCGTCCGTCGTCGCGTCATCGAGGTCGAGGCCGATGTGCTGGAGAAAGAGGTCGCGGACGCGGACGCGTCGAAACGGGGCGGACGAAAGGTTCGGACAGACAGCCTTCACAAGCGCCTCGGTCTCGTTCATGCACTCGACATAGTCCGCTCCCTGCTGGTACCACTCGAGCATCGTGAACTCGGGGTTGTGCGTTCCTCCCAGCTCCTCGACGTTGCGAAAGACCTTCGTCAGCGTGAAGATCTTTTCCATCCCCGCGCCCATCAGCTTCTTCATGGAATACTCCGGGCTCGTGATCAGGCCCGCGAAATGCTTCGTCCCGTCGGGTTCGACCACCATCGTCTCGAACGGCACGAGGTTCGGTTCCATTCCAGGCGAGCGGACGACGATTGGGGTCTCAACCTCCGTATAGCCGCGGTCGCAAAAAAAAGAACGGATCGTGTTGTTCACGATCTCGCGTTCCTTTGCGATCTTCATCAGATCACGGGTCATAGTCTAGCGCTGGATGAACGGGACCAAGGCCATGATCCTAGAACGCTTGATGGCGTTCTCGAGGCGGCGCTGGTGGAGGGCGCACACCTTGCTGCGCTTGCGCGGGACGATCTTCGCGAAGGAAGACATGAAACGCTTGATCATGTTGGTGTCCTTGTAGTCGACCGTCGGGATGTTGTTCAGGCAGAAGTAGCACTGGCGAATCTTTCGCATGGCGTTCTGCTGCTCGGTGCGGTTGTTTTGCATAGGAGTTTAAAACGGAATGTCCTCGATCTTGATCTCGTCGTCCGGATTCGGGGCGGGATCCGCGGCCTTCGGCGGGGCGGGCTTGAACGGGGTGGCGGACGTCGGGGCGGATCCGGAAGCGGCAACCGGGGTGCCGGCGCGATCGAGAATGATCACGTTGTCGGCGACGATCTCGGTCGTGCTCTTCTTGGTTCCGTCCTGCGCGTCCCACTGC
Source organism: Candidatus Uhrbacteria bacterium (assembly GCA_023246275.1). Taxonomy (GTDB): domain Bacteria; phylum Patescibacteriota; class Patescibacteriia; order UBA9934; family GWF2-40-263; genus YC12-FULL-57-11. The sequence continues at coordinate 609 of JAHFIS010000036.1, read as the reverse complement.
CGCGTCTGCAGCCTGCCTTCCACGTACGCCTTGCGGCCCTTGGCGAGATACTGCGAGCAGATCTCGGCCAGCTTGCCCCAGGCGACCACGTTGTGGAACTCGGCCGCCTCCTGCTTGGCGCCGGCGGCGTCAACCCAGGTGCGGTTGGTGGCGATGCCGAACGAGCACACGTTCTGCCCGGTGGCGGTCTGCCGCATTTCCGGGTCGCGGGTGCAGTTGCCAAGGACGGTCGCGCGATTGAGGGAGAACATATCCGTTGTATCGAGGGATTAGGCTCGAGTTGTTGGATTAGGCTTCCACTTCGAGGATCTCGTCCAGCTTCTTGTCGAGCTCGGCCATGCTCATGGACGGCGCGACGTCGGCGGCGCGGGCGGCGACGGGCTCGGCGGCAACGGCGCGCGGGGCGCTCGAGGCCGTGGACGTGCCGGTCGGGCGGCGCGGCAGGTCGCGGGCCTCCTCGGAGAGCGGGGCCACGTACGACTGAATCTGCACGACGGCCTTCTCCTGGCTCGGGACCAGGTCCACGATCATGTGGCGCAGGATCTCGTCCGAGAGGCGGAACTGGCGGTCGAGCACCGCGATGACGGGGGTCTCGGCCGAGAAGTGCAC
>JAHFIS010000035.1:2404-7478 GCA_023246275.1 Candidatus Uhrbacteria bacterium | reverse complement strand
CAGCGCCGTATAGCCGAGGGCCGAGAGCCCGTATTCCAGCAACATGCCGGCTGGGATGGCCAGAACCTGCGCGAACTTGCCGTTGACCGCGTCGGCCTCCTCGTCCGTAAGCTCGGACAGCTGGTCAATTGTGATTCGATTTCCATCCGCGTCGACGATGTACGATGCGAGAGAAGGGTTGTTCTGAATCACGTTGATAGCGCCATCGTCGCTTAGCCCGTCGACGATGCGCGTCATCGGCTCGATCAGGAGAACCTCGCCGGTAAATATCCGCGCATAGTCGGCGGGGTCCATCTGGATGTTTCCGGCGTCCGTGTCCGCGATTCCGACGTTGTCAGCGTCGATCGCCGTTATGACCGAGTAGTGCATCGAGCCGTCTTCTTTCTTGTCGTGCGCGATGAACGGGGGCGCGGCGTGCTTGAACTGGTCGGCGCTCATGCGAACGACGCGGGCAGAATATCCGAGTGCCTGCGCCGCCTTCTTCAGCCCAAGCATCGACGTTCCCTTCTCTTCCGTCGTGCCGGCAAGCTCTGACGTTCGCATCTCGTCGGCGCTCCCGCCCTTTCGAAGGATCAGCGTGGCAAGCGCGGCGGGACCGCAGGTGTATTCGGTGGTCTGCGGGACGATGTCCGTGAAATCCTTCGCCGCCTCCGCGATGGTCGGACCGGTGGCAAGATCTTCCTCGTCAATCGCAATTATCGTATCCGAGTCCTCGGTCGCCACCATCTCCGACGCGACGGTCGCGACCGCCGGTTCCGATACGACGACCGGTTCGTCAGACGGGGCCGGATCCGCGGCGGGAGAGACGGCGGGAACGACGGGGTCGGCCGGGACGTCCGGCGCGATGGTCACGGCCGGGCTGACGGATTCGGCGAGGGCCGGCTCGGCCGCGACGGATTGAGCCGCGTGACTTTCAACGATCGGGACGGTCGTGTCCGGACTGGAAACCATCGAAACGACGGGGTCGTCCGCGATCGTCGGAACGTCCGCGGACGCTTCGGATGACGCGACGGCGGCGGGCTCGGACGAGATCTCGTCCGCGAGGGCGCGGAGCGGGACGACTTGGGCAAACAGCGCGAGGAGGACGACGAGGGTGAGGAATCGGTTTCGCATACGGGACGATGACGTGCAATTAGGGAATAAGCGAGTTGAAGTCTCCGCGGGCGACGCGGTCCTGGCGGAGCATGTTGGCGCGGACGAGAAACCACGCGGCGGCGGCAAGGGCGATCCACGCCGGCGTCGGGTCGAGCCAGTGGCGCAGGCCGAGGGATACGGCAACCCACAGCGTCGCGGCCGACAGACGCAGGAGAACGAGTCCTCCGTCCGATCGAAAAAAGACAGCCTCACGGCTGTCCTTATTTCTGGCCAACGATGCAAACGCGGCCATCCGCTTCGCACAGGCGAGGCGGTAGACCATGGCAGCAATCAGGATGACAATTGCGTACGTCATGATCCCAACCTACAGGGCGCGGCCCGTGTCCCGCAAGCGAATATTGCCTGTTATCAAAACGGATCAACGCGAGATTTCCCAGTAGGCTGGGGACGGAACGGGGATGTGGACAACTTTGTTGTCAGGGTCGGACGGCATGCAGACGCTTTGCCTCCTCCCAGGAGAGGTCGAACACCTTCTTCATCGCCTGCGACAGCTCCGCGCTCTCGATCATGAGTCCGAACCGCTCGCGGAGCAACATAAAAACGACCTTGTGGTCGTACATGTTTATCTCGGGCGAAAACGCATATCCCTCCGAGGGGATCAGGCAGGACTCGCGGGAGACTTCCGCGTCATTCTTGATGAATTCGCGCGCGTCCGGGGTGTCCGGGAAAATCGCCCGGATGCGAATGCCGTTGGCCGACCGGCGACGATAATATTCCGGAAAATATCCGGGGAGGATCTCGTTGATGTCGTCGATGGAGGCGTACGCGCGTATCGCCTCCGAGCTTGTAAGCGTATCTTCGTAGATGCTCCGAATTCCCTCCTCTCCCTCGAAGAACTGGACCTTCGGCTTCACCCCGGCGCTCCGGTTGAGAATGCGCAGCTGCGGGAGCAGGGCCTGGGCAAGGACGACGAGCTCGTTCCCCTGGCGAACCCGCTCCTCCGACATATAGATGAATCGTTCCGGGGAGACGGCCGTGAAGAATTTCGAGGCCTTCCGGCTGGAGAGGCTGACAAGCCCCTGCTCGGAGAGGGACCCGAGCAGTACGTAGCTTGTGGATCTGTTCAGCTGCGTCTTCTTCGCGATCTCCGAGACCGTGGACGTCCCAAGCTCGAGAAGCGCCAAGTAAACCGCCGATTCCTTTTCCGAAAGTCCGAACTTCGTGAGTTTGGATTTCAGCATATATACCCATACCATCGCACGCCGCGGACATTCTGACAAGGGTGGTATACTTCCCCCATATGGACCACCTCACCCTCGAGCTCGTGAACCTCGGCCTCTCGGAAAAGGAGGCGATCGTGTACCTGGCGCTGCTGGAACTCTCGCCGGCGGCGGTACAGGACGTGGCAATCAGGGCGGGTGTGAACCGGACGACGACGTACCTGCTCGTGGACGCGCTGATGCGGCGCGGGATCGTGAGCGCGACGACGCACGGGAAGCGGCAACTGTTCGTGGCCGAGCCGCCAGAGCGCCTGCTGACGGTGCTGCGGCTGCAGCGGCGGGAGCTGGAGGAAAAGGAGCGCGAGCTGCTCACGGCCATCCCGCTGCTGAACGCGGTGTACAACTCGCGCAGCGAGAAGCCGCAGATCCGGTACTTCGAGGGCGCGGAAGGAGTGCGGACGGTGCGCGAGCTGCTCGGCGAGGAATCGGGGGAGTGCATCCAGATCGTCCCGGTCGACCGCTTCGAGTCGGTTACGGAAATCCTCGACCGCCGCACCGACCACTTCGACGACCTCAAGGCGGCGAGCGTCCCGTTCCGCAGCCTCATGGTGATGGACGCCCCTGACCCAGACCGCGTCCCGCGCGTCCCCAACTCCCAGATGCGCGTCATTCCCGCCGCCGACTTCCCCGTCCGCGCCGAGATCACGGTGCGCGGGAATACCGTGCTGCTGTTTTCATACAAGGCGAACCTCCTGTCCGTGATCGTGAAAAGCGAAGAGTTCGCCGAGACCCTGCGCGCGCTGTTCAACCTTGCGTGGAAGGGCACAGACGGGATCCCAACGCTGCGGACGTAAAAAAATGACGGCCGGTTTCACGGTCGTCGAGAGAAAAGGGAGGCCGGCAGGAGGGCCGTTGGAGACGAACGCGGCGTCCCCTGCCGGTTGACTCTATGCCTCGGCGGCTTCCGGGTTGCCCCATGGCCGTCGACGCGACGGAGTATTTGAGTCCCTTCGCTCGCGGGATTTCTCCCAGAGCTCTGGGTACGCCGTCGGGCAGAGCATCGGCAGCGGCAGCCCTCTCGAGCTGAAGCCGCCCGCCCCGCACGCACAGCCATTCGCTTGCCTCTGAGTCTCGGACATCGCTTCCTCCGTTGAAGCCTCGGGAGTGGCAACGGCACGGTTGGAGAACCGGGCAAAACTCAGCGGAAGAACGCATGGTTCGCGGGCATTATTGCGACAGCGGCATTGTTTTGCAAGGAAAGACCTGTGGATAAGTTTTTGAGCATCGCTCGGTGGGAAAAGAAAAAAGCCGGTGGGTTCCGGCAGGATGGAGACTACGGCTGCTTGGGGTGGTCGACGCCGACCGCCTTGATGATGGCGCCGTCGGTCTTCTTGAGATCGCTGATCTCGTCGTTCTGGCACGCGTCCGTCTCGGCCTGGTTGGCGGGATCGCGGTCCTTGGGACAGACGACGGGCGCGACGCCGGGGATGGCGACGGTCGGGTACGGCTGCCGGGCGATCAGCTCGGCCATGCGCCTCTCGCGGTCCTTGACCAGCTCCTGGCCCTTGCGGTACAGCTCGTCGGTGGCCGCGGAACGGTACTCGGTCGGGACGTAGAGGCCGTACTGGTTCACGTACATCGACGGCTCGGCAGGCGGCGGAACGGCCGCGGCGGCCGGAGGAACGTCCTCAGCGCGGTGATACGAGACACAGCCGGAAAGGGCCGAGAGAATCAAGATGAGCGTCATGGCCCGTCCTCCTACGTACGTCGTCCGATGGACTTCGACGCGACGAATTCCGCGTCGATGGTCCGGGTGCGCATGGCACCGTAGAAAAAACCGTATCATATCCCAATGAAACGGGCAATGCCGGGGGATAAAAATACCGGCTCCGCGTGGGAACCGGTCCGTGGACTATCGTCCGTTGCTCTTGCAGAACTTGGTTCGGACGCTGTCCGGTAGATCCGCGCACTTGATGGCCCTTGTCGCCGAGGACGGGCGCGACGATGCGGCCGGCGCGGTCGGCGGATCGGGGACGGGACTCATCGCGACGGGCGCGGCAGCGGGAGTCGGTGAGTACTCTGGGACGGTCGGCGCGACCGGCGGCGGGGAGAGCCGTTCCACGAGCGATGGGTCGGCGAGCGAGGCGTATTCCCTCGGCGCGCCGGGAAGTCGCGACTCGTAGGCGAGCCACCAGGCGCGACGAATCTTCCAGCCGTTCGTTCCGTCGTCTTCGGCGACGGCCGTCTCCGCGTACCCCGGGAGGCTCAGCTCCATGCCGGCGGCAAGGCGCGTCTCCTCGCCCGGGAGGAGTTTCTCCGCCGCGAACGTGCCGAACACATCCTCGACGAGAAAGAACCCGCCGCTCGGGGTCGGAACCACGAGCATGGCGCGGTCGGTCCCGTCCGAGAGGCGAACGTTCCGCGACTCGGTGCGAACCTCGAACTGCGTCCCCTGCGAGAACGCCGACGCGTACGACCCGACCGTGAGCGACCCGACGATGAGCGCGACGCTCAATGCGCGGAAGACCGCCACGTTCGTCTTCGCGATCCCGAGCAACTCGGACGAGAGCCGGTTCCGCTCGGCCAGGCTCACGAACCCGACGGTCATCATCATCGCGATGAGGAGGACGACGCGGATCAGGTACGAATCGAACCCGAGCAGGTACCCCGACAGGTGAGCGAGCGACACGAGGGAGCCGAACAGCAGCACGAAGTCGTTGAGCGACCGCGACGCGTCCGAGAGCCACGTGGGCGCCGGA
>JAHFIS010000035.1:0-2394 GCA_023246275.1 Candidatus Uhrbacteria bacterium | reverse complement strand
GGGCCGGTCAACCACGCGACGAACGCCTCGACCGGCCGCCACGGCATCGTCACGATCGCGGCGGCAAGCGCCCCGAACGCGGTCATCAGCAGCCCGGCGATGGGGTCGTGCGGCAACAGCGGCCCGGCGGCCACCCACCCCCATGCGAAGCACAGGAACGGGGCCACGAGCAGGCTCACGCCCACGAGCGCGAGCGTCGCCGTCACGACCATCCCGGCCGCAACCAGCCGGATCACGGTCATGACGACCCACTTGATCCCTTGCCCGACCAGCTGGGACATTCCGTAGACGAACATGAGGGCGGATTCCCACCAGGTGCGGGGTTGAGACGTGTTCGGAGCTGTCACAAGAACCTCCTTGAAAGGTGCCGGGAGGAACGCTAGCAGAACGGGTGGCGGTTGTCCACATGCGACCGTTGACAAGCGTGAAAAAAGTTGATGTAATGAAGGCACGAAAGAAATCCCCTCGCAACTTCGCGGCGGGATTTTTTCTTTCGCCGGAGCGGACAATGCGCATCATCAAGGCGGTGGCGGTTCTCTTCACGATTCTCGAGGTTTCGGCGATCTGTTGGACGGAGGCGACGCTGCGGATCGAACCCAGGCCGTTCGTTCTCGATCTCTCCTTCCCGACGTCGGAAGATTACGTTCCGGCGACGCAGCGCAAGACGGGCTGCGTCGTCTATGACTGGGACGCGGTCGAAGCGGAAGCATCCGATCCCTCCTCTCTGCCGAACTGAACGTTCGGCTTTTTTATAAAAAATCGGGCTGGAGTCCAGCCCGACGGATCACGGCAACGCCTCGAGAATTTGACGCTCGCCCGCGCAGGACGGACCGCGCGGATCGCGTTGGAACAGAAGGTCAAGCATGCCGGGTGCGAATGACGACGTACCAAATTCCATGCAAAACTTCAGCGACCTGCTCGCTCCGACCGTCGCGGCAAAACGACACTGCTCCGCATACGCTTCACGCTCGTCCAGCCACCAATCGGCGCAGGACGGAAATTCCGGCGCGTCCGGATGATCGTGATACTGGCGGTGATGGACCGACTCGTGGATGAGGTACGTTTCCACCCGGACCCGCTTCGCGTCGGATTCGGTCGCGAGACGCACGTACCGCGGATTGAGCGCAAGTCGCTCGCGTCCCCCGTCGTGGCTGAATGCGGCAACAGCATTCCCCATGTCCTTGACGTCCACCAGAATAGTTCGATCCGCGATCTCCTTCCACATTTCCGCCGCGGACGAATTCGCGGAGAGATCCGCGAACATCCTCTGAACGATGCCCTCCCGTTCCTCGCCTTTCGTTCCCGAGGAATCCGCCGGCACACCCGACGAACACCCCGCCACCGCCGCAATGAAAATCACCGACCAGATTGCCTTGCTCATCCCACACCTCGTGTTCCTTGCCCGGCGACCGTGCCGACGCAAGAAGGCAATCTATCATGGCTTTAAGATATTGTCAAGAGTTTTATGGCTTAAGTTAGCATAAAAATAGCAATATGTCGGAGCAGGCAGACAGGCCGATAGATCCGGATTCTCCCATGAAACAGGCAAGAAAACATGTCTTGGTCACAACGGTGTCGGCCGAGCCCGACAAGAAAAAACGCAAAAAAAAACGACGAACGAGTTACTGCCAACGCTAAGCGTTGGCAGTAACTCGTTCGATTTTCTCCACGACCCGTCCCGAGGCAAAGCTTCGGCGACGCGATTGACACGCATGAAAAAATATGATGAAATGATCGTGAGCAAGTCCCCACAAATAATTCATGTGGGGACTTTTCTTTTCCCCGAAACCACGCGTTACTGCCAACGCTAAGCGTTGGCAGTTCAAACCTATGCGAGACCTCGAACTGTTCGTCCGTGGCGGCATCTATCACGTTTACAACCGCGGGGTCGACAAGCGGCAGATATTCCTTGACGACGCGGACCGCGTTCGGTTTCAGAACGGGCTGATACTCTTCAACGACCACGGAAGGCGCAAGGACTACTCCATCAAGTCGATCGCGAACGTCAAGCCGAGCGAAAACCCGTGCGTGGAGGTCGTCGCGTACTGCCTGATGCCGAACCACTACCACTTCATGATCCGCCAGCTCGTTGACGGCGGCGTGTCGGAGTTCATGCACCGTGTCGGCACTGGATACACGAAATATTTCAATGAGCGCTACGAGCGATCGGGCGGACTTTTCGAGGGCGCGTTTAAGGCCAAGCGCGTAGAAACGACGGGATACATCCAACACCTCTCCAGGTACATCCACCTGAATCCGCTTGAGCTGGACGCGATCTGGAACACAGGCCAGCATACATGGGCCGAGGCCGCCGCCGCGCTCAAGGCATACCGATGGTCGAGCTTCCGGCACTATGGCGGTCTGGAGAAATCCAAATTTCTCAAGAAGGATGCC
>JAHFIS010000034.1 GCA_023246275.1 Candidatus Uhrbacteria bacterium | reverse complement strand
AACAGCCGGGAGGATCCGGCTGCAGCCTAGGAGTGCTGCTCGGCGATGGCGCACAAAATGGCGTCGTGATCGGCGCGGAGACGCTCGGCTTCGCGTGCCAAGGCATCTCGGCGGTCGCGGAGGACGTCGGATTGGAGGCACGGGAGAAGGGCGGCGATGAGCCGTTCTCGGCGCCTGATGGCTGTGATTCGCATTTCGAGCTCGGCGGCCCTCCGCTCGGCGGAGAGGTCGCCCGGGTCCTGCCAGAAGTGTCGGTCGTCGAAGGCGCGGACGCCTTGGGACCAGTGAGCCAGGAGCCGTTCGGCGGCCTCCTGCGGAGCGAATCGCGCGGATGTTCCGCCGGGCAGGCCGAGTTCCTGGATGCCTCGGACGGACTTCCATCCGCACCGATCCGGCGAACGCGCAAGAATGGCCGATCGTTCCATTTCACGGAGAGTCCCACGAACGGACGCGCGAAAGAAATAGGCGACGACGGCTTCGACGAGCTCGTTCGGCACGTAGCTGTCCTCGCCCAGGAAGGCTCCCTTGGCAAGCGCGCGAACGAGCTTGGCGCATTCGTACTGGCTGTGCGACCACGCGATCGGTTCGCCAACCGTTCCGTATGAGTCATCGTGGATCTCTCGGGCGTAGCGAAGCTTTCGAATCGCCTTTATCTCGATCTGGCGGACTCGCTCCCGAGTCACGTCGAGCCTGCGCCCCACGTCCTCGAGCGATTCCTCGTCGCCGTCGAATCCGAACCGCCAGCGGATGACCTCGCGCTCGCGCGGAGTAAGCATCGCGAGCGATCGCCGAACGGCGTCGAGCCTGTCGGCGGTAACGGCGACGTCCTCGGGCGTCGCCGCGCCGTCGGTGAGCGCGTCATGGCGCTCCACCCACTCGTCGCGGGTCAGCGACGCGTCGGTCGGGACGCGCTCGTTTACCGGCACGAGGTCGTGGACGGGGAGGTATCGGGCGCGCGCGAGTTCTCTGGCGCGAGCAACCGTTTCCTCGGTGGTGTTGTAACGGTCGGCGATCTCCGCGTCCTTCATGGGGAACGGGATCGGATTTTTCCGTCGCCGGAATCCCCAGACGATCTGCTTGACCCCTTCCGGGAGATGGAACGGGAAGTGCTCGTCCTGCATCCGAAGGATGTTCTGCCTGATCCAGTACGAGGCGTAGGTCGAGAAGGCGCCTCCTTTTTTCGGCTCATACGTCTCGAAGGCGCGCAGCATGCCGATGACGCCCTCCTGGAAGGCGTCGGACTTATGCGGGTGGAAGCCCGTCTTCCAAAGCACCAGCCTCAGATTTGCCTCCGCCGTCTCGATGGCGGTCGAATGGATGCCGGTCGGGCCGCGGCGCAGTCCTCCGACGGCAAGGAGCCAGGGCTTCGGGTCGTCAACGAACGAGCGCTTGGCGCGGCGCGGATACCGTCGATTCTGATCGGTTTGCAAGGTTCTCTCCATGGCAACAGGGACCGGTGACTTTAGTCCGTTTTCACGGTTCCGTCAATGGTCGTAAAAAAAGACCCGGCCGTTGCGTGGCGCGGGTTCAGCTGGCGACGGGATTATTGATGGCGGCGATGGCCTCGAGGATGGCGCTGACGACGCATTCGAGCACCGCCGCCTGCGACTCGAGGTTCGCGAGTCCGCCTTCGTTCAGGCCGACAAGGCGCGCGTTCGTGTCATCCAGTTCCTCGCGGACGCGGACGATCTCAATCGCGAGGCCGGGGGCCGCCGGATTCCCCGTGTCGATCCGGGCCGCGGCCTCCTCGTACCGCGGGAGCAGCGCCTCGAGGAATCGCGCGCGGCGTCGGACCGGGCGGATGTCCGCGCCGGCGGCCTCGGCCTGCCGCTTCGCCTCGTCCAGCGCCTCCGACTCCTTCGCGAACTCGGCGCGCAGGTCCTCGAGCAGCTCGCGTTGTTCGCGCGTGAGGTTGGCGGGACCGTCGGGCTTGGGGCCGTCGGAATCGGGAGACGTCGGACTGGCTTCGGGCGTGCGGTCCAACGAGGCCCAGACGTAGGGCGTGGACGGGGGGCAGGCGCGCTTCGCGTTCTTCTCCCCCTCCAGCGGCTCGTAGCCGAATGCGCGGATGTTGGCCTCGATCTCGTCCTCGGTGAGGTTCGTCTTCGTGTCCGAGATGGCGACGGCGTTCTTCCCGTTCTCGCTGACCCACGTGCGGAAGCCGCGTTCCCCGCTGAGCACGCGCTCCGCGTGCTGCAGGTACCCGAAGGTCCGGAGCTGGTTGGGGCGCTGGGTCCGCGTCGTCTCCGCGACGTCCGTCAGGTCGCGCATGGCGAGCGCGTTCCGCAGTCGCGCGGGGAGCGGTCCCGCGAACCACTCCTCGACGGCGAGCAGGTTGGCGAGAAACTGGATGGACTGGGCGTTGAGGTGCATGGGGATCCCTCTTCTTCGTCCGCGCCGTGCATCGGCGAGTCGGACGATGCGCGACAATAGCACCGATTTCCGCCCGTGTCAATCTCGCGTCCGTCGGAGCAAACCCGATAAAAAAACGGCCCGGAGCATGGCTCGGGGCCGAGCGGTCAGAGTTCTTTGCTCGCGACGAACTTCGCGATTCCTTGCTCGCGGCGCAGGGCGCGGACGGACGCGACAGGGACGTTCGCGGCGCGGGCGATGCTCGTGTCGGGGAGCATGCCGAGGAACGGGGCGACCCTTTCGCGCCAGGACACCGGACGTTCAAGGTCGTAGTCGACGCCGATGAGCTTGAACGCGGCGGTGAGCGACCCGTGGTGCGCGAGCGCGGACTGGTAGACCCCCGGGCGGTCGTGGGCGATCTGATCGGGCGCGCACCGCTCGAGGCCGCGGAGCTGGTCGAGCGTCTGCGACGGGCAGTAGAAGGTCACCTCGATCCTGACCCCGTTGCCGAAGCAGATGAGCCGCGCCTCGAAGCGCGTCCGGCAGCGCGGGCACCGCGTGGTGAAGTCGCGCGGGTCCCGGGAGAATCCAAGGAGGATCTCCCCGGCAGTCAGCCGCGTTCCACAGCTCGGGCACGCGGCGCTCGGATCGTACGCCTGTCCGTGTAGGGCGCGGATGAGCTCGAGGTGGCGCAGGCAGAGCTTGCTTGCGAGCTCGACGCGCTGGGCGTGGGTGAGCCGGGCTTCGAGACGGTGCGAGATACGATGTCCAAGTTCCAGGGTAAGTCCCATTTTTTCTGTCCTCCAGGGCCGGAATGTACTGGAAAACGAGGCGTTTGTCAACCGCGGTAGGCGGCTGTGACCAGTCGATCATATCTCCAAAAGAAAAAAGCGGCCGGATCGTTCCGGTCGCAGGCTATCCTTGTCGTCTCTCCTTATCGGCCTCTTCGAGGGCAACGGTCTCGGCATCGAACAGCGCGACGGCCCGACCCGTTGCTTCGAGCTCGGCGGCGCGGACGGCGGCGATGATCGCGTTGAGCCCGACGACGCGGGACTTCAGGTCCGGGATCGTCGTCTCGATCAGCTTGGTCAGTTCCCCCCTCGTTTTCGCGAGCTCTTCGCGGGCCTGCTCTTCCTCGGCCGCGCACGTCTCATTCCGCCGGGTTCCTTCGGAGACCGCTTGTGCCGCGGCGACCTGGCAGGCGAGCAGGGTCTCGTGGATCAGCTGCTGCTTGCGAAGCCCTGGCAGCCGTGATTCGGCCTGGGCGAGCTGGTTCACCGCGTCCTCCCGAGCCTTCTCGTGCTTGCGGCACAGCACGGCGAGTTCCGCGGCCACCGTCGCGCAGTCGTTGTAGGACATGGCAGGCGTCGTGTCTGTCGTTTCGTCGGAAGGTTTGGTATCGGGCATGGTATTCTCCGGCTGAATCGTTCGCGCCGTGCATCGGCGGGTCAAACGATGCGCCACCATAGCAGCAATCCGGTCCGGCGTCAATCCGGGCATCCGTGCTACACTGTCCCACGATATGGCGGACCCGCACCACCTGCCGAACATCTTTTCCTCCATCGTCTCGACCGCTTGCCGCGTCGTGCCTGCTTTGTCGCACGTCGACCCGTCCAAGATCCTCGTCTGCGTCCGAAAGCTCCCGCCGACGCGGCTTGGCGAGACGCTCGGATTGAGAGAGGCGAAGGAACGGCGAGGGCATGACCCGATATTCTCGAAGATGACGGTCGGCGGGCGCGAGATTTTGTACGTGATCACGTTCAATGTCTCGCTTGTCTCGGCGGCGGCTCCGGCGCGGCAGGCGCTTGAGACCGTGATGCACGAGCTGTGGCACATTGCGGAGGAATGCGACGGGACGATCCGGCCGGCGCGCCACGGGAAGGCGTTCAACGCGACGGTCGCCGCGCTGCACGACGCGTACCAGTCCGTCGGCGGCCGCCCCGTCCCGACGTTCGAGCCGCATACCCGCGTTCGGCTCCGCCATCTTCGCGGAAAGGGGAGGCCGGGAATTCTGTCGGTTCGCCGCGACCGGTCGCTCGCCGCGGCGGTTCCGAAGGCGTGGAAGCAGACCTGGACGGAAGACGACGTTCGCGAGCGAACGACGACCCTCTCAAGGCTTCTCCCGATGACATTTCTATACGTCTGCCCGCTCGGCCACGAGATCGTTCGATTCAGAAAATTGTCGAAGGCAAGCTCCTGCGCGGTCTGCTCGCCGACGTTTGATAGGCGGTTCCTGCTTTCGTTCGCCAAAGAAAAAACGACGACATAGCGTCGTCGCAGCCTACGCCTCGGCTCGCCGCGCGGCGAAGCGCGACGCGGACGGCGTGAACGGCTCGAGGAAGTGGACGGGGAGGAGGATGCGCTTCCCGTTCCGGATGTTGTCGGCGACGTTCTCCGCGGCGTCGTCGGGAATGTGCGTCGGCGCCTCGCCCGGGAGCCCGTTCTCGTTTCCCGGAAGGCGGTCGGCATGGACGCGGAACAGCCCGTCGCCGCCCTTCGAGCCGGGCTCGACGAACTTCAGCGTCCCGCGAACGATGTTCTCGTGGAGCGCGTCGGTTTCGAGCGCGGTCATGATCTCCACGAGCAGGAGGAGCGCGCGGTAGCTGGACTTGGTGGGAGGGGACTGGGAGGCGGGGTCGGTGGGCATCGGTCGGGGTTCTCCATGGCAGGTCTTCGGACGATCCGAAGACCCAGAGGGTGACACAAAGCCTGCGTTTCGTCAACCGTCCGACGAAACGAAAAACCGCCTAAGCGGCGGTTTCCGTTGCCTTCGCCTTTTCCGCGGCGATGGTCTTCTGGCGCGCGGCGGTAAGATGCGTCACGTTGCGCTTCTTTCCGTCGACGATCTTCTGGTCGACCAGGAGGTTCCAGACCGACTCGGAAGGCTGGGCGCCCTTGCTGATCCAGTATTGGATGCGCTCGGCGTTCAGCGTGGTCTCCTTGGTGCGCGGGTTGCGGTTTCCAAGGATTTCGAGGGACTTGCCCCACGGGTCCTTCTGCTTGTCCATGATGACCACGCGGTACATGGGCTGCTTCTTCTTTCCGACGCGGGTGAGACGAATTGACAGCATAGGTTTGGTTCAAACATGAGCGTGTTGAACGGTGCCGGAATCATAGCGGAAGGGCGCGGAACTGTCAATTGTGCTATCATTTGAACCACTATGACCACAGATGCCATCCGCGACATTCCCGTCGGCCGCCAGGGCCAGGAGCTGCTGAAGCTGTCCGACCGCGAGGGCGGGGCAGTCCTTCGGAGGCTTCGGGACGAGGAGGTTCTCCAGCTTCTCAAATACGTGGATCCCGACGAGGCGTCGGAAATCCTGCGCTTCGTGTCCCCGCGCCGGAGGAAGGTTCTCGTTCGGAGTCTCTCCGAGGAAATCAAGGGAAAGGTCGAGCGCCTCCTCTCGTTCCATCCGCACGAGGCCGCCGGCATGATGGATCTCAACTATATTCAAGTCCCGAAGAGCGCGACGTACGAGCACGTGGCCGAGGACCTGACCAAGCACGAGAACCTGACCGGAAAGTTCCCGGTCATCCTCGCCGTGGAAGACGGCCTGCTCGCCGGCGAGCTGCACGGCCATGAGCTCGTGGAACACAAGCCGAGCGACAGGATCGCGAGCGGCCTGAAGCCCGTCGCGACGGCGCGGTTCGACCTTCCCGAGCGGGACGTCGTCCGCATGTTCAAGGCCCATCCTCACACCCGCATCGTGGTGCTCGACGCCGACGAGAGCATCATGGGCGTCGTGTTCACCGACGACGTTCTCCGCGTGATGCACGCCCAGCAGACCCAGTCGCTGTACGACTTCGCCGGCGTGAGCCAGGAGGAGGACGTGCACGACTCAGTCGCGCTCAAGGTTCGCTCGCGCGCCGTCTGGCTCGTGATCAACCTCGCGACGGCCTTTCTCGCCGCGTCGGTGGTGAGCCTGTTCTCGGACACGATCTCGAAGACGGTCGTGCTCGCGGCGTTCATGCCGATCGTCGCCGGGATGGGAGGGAACGCGGCGACGCAGACGCTTGCCGTGATGGTCCGCGGCCTGGCGATGAAGGAGGTGGAGCTTGCGAGCGGCCTGCGCGTGGTGCTGAACGAGATCGGCGCGGGATTCGTAAACGGGGCGATCAACGGGGCGATCGTCGCCGTCATCGCGACCGTCTTCAACCAGAATCCGATGCTCGGTCTCGTCACCGGAACCGCGATGGTGTTCAACCTCATGGTTGCCGGATGCGCCGGGGCCGTTATCCCGATGGTCATGCAGAAGCTTGGCAAGGACCCGGCCACGAGCGCGACCATCTTCATCACGACCTGCACGGACGTGCTTGGGTTTTTCATGTTTCTCGGGCTGGCGAGCGTTCTGCTTTAGGCGGAGCGTTGACGCGCGCCCGAAATCCTGCTAAGAATGCGCGCGGAGGTTCCATGAATATCATCGGTCTGTGCGGAAGCACGGGGGCGGGAAAGGACGAGGCTGCCAGGAGGATCAGCGGACGGCGAATGGAGAGCGCGATGGAACGACATTCGGACTATTTGCGCTCACGGCTGGAGTGCAACGGGCGCGAACCGATCCCCGCGAACATGTCGGCGCTGTTCGAGGCGAACGCGAAGGTACTCGGGTACCAGTGGGTCGCGGTCGACGTCGTCCGCTCCATTTGGAACCGATACCAGTACGTCGGGTGCGACGGGCCGTGGTCCGTGGCGATCGTCGGCATCCGCAACGTCGACGAGGTCGCGTATTACCGCAGAGAGTTTGCGAAGAGTCCGCGCAACACGTTCTTCCGGCTCGTGGCGATCGTCGCCCCCCAGGAAACGCGGTTCGAGCGCATTCGCAACCGCGGTGAACGCCCGGGAGAGAAGGGGATGTCCTGGGAGGACTTCGTCGCCATCGAGCGGCTGAACGGGAACACCGGCCTGCGCGAGGTCATGAGGCTCGCGGACGCGAGGGTCCTCAATACGGGGACGAAGGAACACCTCTACGAGAGGATCGACGCGTTGCTCTGAGACCGAAGGGTCTCTTTTTCTTTTGTCCCAAAGAAAAAAGATCCCAAGCGGGATCAGAGCGACCTTATGCCTCGTGGATCGCGTGTTTCGGAGCCATGGACCGCTTCCAGGCGAGCAGGTCGATCGGACGGGGGCAGAT
>JAHFIS010000003.1 GCA_023246275.1 Candidatus Uhrbacteria bacterium | reverse complement strand
ATGCTCGGAGGGCATTCCAAGTCGTCGCGGAACACGGAAAGGATGCGGCTGACCTCCGAAAGCGTCTTCGCGGGAAGGATGACCGTATCCTCGGCCTCGACGGGCGTGACGACCGGGATCGTGCGCTCCGCGAGACGGTACGAGTCGGTCGCGGCCATCGTAAGGCGTCCTTCGCCCGTTCCCTTTGAGAATCTCATGAGAACGCCCGTCAGCTCCGGGCGCGACTCGTTCGACGCGACGGCGAAGGTCACCTGGGCGAGCGCGACGCGAAAGTCCTCGGCCGGGATCGCGTACGTGCGGTTTCCCTGGACGCGCGGAACCAGGGGGAACTCGGCGGACGAGAGCGTGTTCATCTTCGTCTTATGGCTTCCGCAGATAATCCTTACGTTTTCGAGCGTTCCGTCGAGCGTGACGGCATCGTTCGGCAGGAGCGATACGTAATCGAAGAACAGCTTCGACGGAATCGTCGTCTCGCCCGGCTCGTCGACCTTCCCGCGAATCAGGCAGCTGACCGCCATCTCGAGGTTTGTCGTCGTAAACCGGATCGCCCCTCCCTCGGCCTTTACCAGAACGTTCTGAAGAATCGGCAAATTCACGTTCTTTCCGGTGAGGTGGCTTACGATCGAAAGCCCCTGGTGAAGGTTGTCCCTCGTACACGTCAGCTTCATACCTTCTTGCTGTTATTAGATTTTTTAATTTAATAAACAAAGGTTAACGACGATAGTAGAGGAGTGGATGAAGTGGACAGATGGATGAATTCCTCTTCGTTAAGCCTTATTTATCCTGTGGATTGGCGTGGAAAGGTGTGGAAGGGACGGTGGAGCAAGCTGTGGACGGACGGCAGGACGTTTCGGGTCCAATACGTATCCACACCGTCGTCCCAGACCGTCCACACGGGTTTCCACACGGTTATCCTCACGTTATAACGCGTACAGGCGCTGCTTTATCAGCTCGAGGTCGTGCTGGAGCTTTTCGTCCTCCGTCACGATTCCGCTGATCTTGTCGTACGCGTGCATCGCCGTGGTGTGGTCGCGTCCTCCGAGCTCGGTTCCGATGCTCGGATAGCTCGACTTCATCTCCTCGCGCATGAGGTACATGGTGATCTGGCGCGGAAACGCGAGACGCTTTTCACGGCTCTTTCCGAGCAGGTCCGGAATCTGAAGGTCGAAGTACGCGGCGACGATTTGGATAAGTTGGCGAGGGGTGACAGATTTTTTTGCCGAGTTTGGCTGGAAACTGGAAAGAATCGGGCGAACGGATTCAACCGTCGGGATCTGGTTCTTGAACTGGTGGAATGCAATCACCTTGTTGAGGGCCCCCTCGAGCTCGCGGACGTTGCTCTGCACGAGCGTCGCCATGTGGTGCAGGATCTCTCGGTCGAGCGGAAAGCTCTTTTCGCGGCATTTCGTATCGAGAATCGCGACGCGGGTCTCGAAGTCCGGCGCGCCGACGTCGGTGATCATTCCCTGGAGCAGGCGGGACTGAAGTCGCGGTTCCAGGCCGATAATCGCGTTCGGCGGTCGGTCCGAGGAGATGACGATCTGCTTGTTGGTCTGGAACAGCTGGTTGAAGGTGTTAAAAAACTCCTCCTGGGTCTGTTCCTTGCTGGTGATGAACTGAATGTCGTCGATCAGTAACACATCCACCGTCCGGTACATGTTTTTGAACTCCTTGGCATGTCCGGTTCGTACCGCGTTAATGAAATCATTGGTAAACTTCTCGCTCGTTACGTACAGAACCTTCGCCTGGCCGTTCTTTTTTACGATTTCATTGCCGACGGCCTGCAGAAGATGTGTCTTTCCAAGCCCCACTCCGCCATAGATGAACAATGGGTTGTAAACCCCGCCCGGCTGGGTGACAACGGCCTGCGCGGCGGCATGAGCGAGTTCGTTTTGCTTGCCAACGACGAAGCTTCCGAAGGTGTATCTGCGGTTCAGGGAAAATTCCCCGAAGTCCTTGTTCACAACCGGATCAGGACTCTGTTGATAGGTTGTGGATGAAACGACCGGATTGATGAAAACAGGGCGCATTACGGGCTCGGAGACCTGTGGACGAGTTTCTGGAACGATCACGACCTCGACGTTGCGCTCCGGGATCTGCTGCGGCAATCCTGTCTTCACCTCCACCTTGTAGCAGATGACGCGAACGCCGTTTCCCGTGTGCGTCTGCAGGGACTGATAAATTTCCTTGTGATATTTCTTCTCAAGCCATGCCTTGGTAAACAAATTCGGAACGCCGATGCACAGCTGGCCGTTGTCGAAGGAAACGATGAAGGTGCTTCGGAACCACGTTGTGAAATTAACCTTGCTGAGTGAAAGCTCAAGCTCTCCAAGAACCGCCTGCCACAGTTCGTTGGTATTCATAGCGCGGATTTGTGAACGACGACTTAGGAACTTCGACATCTTATCCATTTATCCACAAGCAAGCAAGGGGTCGCTGCAACGGTTCGACAGGTGTGCGGAACGTGGGGATAAGGTTGATAGATTGTGGATAGTATGGTAGCATCCCGGTACTCGAAATTCTCAAGCATTATATGCCAAAGCGCACATATCAGCCGAAGAAAGCCACCCGCGCGAAAGTCCACGGATTCCGCGTCCGCATGCGCACCCGATCGGGCCAGAACGTGCTCAACGCGCGCCGCGCGAAGGGCCGCAAGCGCGTCAGCGTCCAGGCAAAGAAGAAGTAGGAACGGCCTATGCTTCCGCGAGCCCACCGGCTCCACCTCGACAAGGACATCAAGACGCTCTTTGCCAAAGGCAAGGGCGTCTTTGATGTTTGCTGCGGCCTGAAGTTTCGCAAGAACGCGTTGGAAACGTCCCGATTCGCCGTTGTCGTCGGCACGAAGGTGTCGAAGCGCGCGGTCATCCGCAACCGCCTGCGCCGCCAGATCCGCGAGATTGTCCG
Organism: Candidatus Uhrbacteria bacterium; assembly: GCA_023246275.1. Lineage (GTDB taxonomy): Bacteria > Patescibacteriota > Patescibacteriia > UBA9934 > GWF2-40-263 > YC12-FULL-57-11. The sequence continues at coordinate 16,701 of JAHFIS010000003.1, read as the reverse complement.
CCTGCGGCTGGCGACGCTGAAGCCGGGGTTCGACGTGATGCTGCTCGTTCGCAAGGAGGCGATTGGGAAGACGTACGGCGAATTGGAAAAACACGTGCTCGGCAGCCTGCGGAAGGCGGGAATCGTATGATGGGCAAGATCATCATCCTCTGGTCAATCCGACTGTATCAGCAGACCCTGTCGATGGACCACGGATGGCCGAAGCGGTTTTTTCCGGACGGATACTGCCGGTTTCATCCGACCTGTTCGGAGTACGGGTATCGGTGCATTGAGAAGCACGGGGTGATCAAGGGTGGAAAACTGACGGTCTGGAGGATCCTGCGATGCAATCCGTTCGCAAAGGGCGGGATAGACGAGGTGCCGGAATAAAAACGTACGCCGCCTAGCTACGTAGCTAGGCGGCGTACGTTTTAGATTTCGACGGAAAACTGCTTCATCCGCGTCGTCGCGCCGCGGACCAGCGTTACCCGCGACTTCGCGATTCCGTAGTGCTCGGCGAGCAGGTCGGCGATCGCGAGCGTGGCCTTTCCGGATTCCGGCGCCGCCGTAACCGTCACCTTCGCGGTCGTGTCGTCGAGCCAGGCGATGGAGTTCGTGCGCGCGTTCGGCTTTGCGTGGACCGTGACGATCATACGGCCTAGCACTTCTTTTTCGTCACGATGACGAGCTGCGGATGGATCGGACCGTTCGTAGCAAGCATATCCTCGCTTTTGTGCGTCCATCTGCGCCCGCAATAATCCGTCACTTTCCCGCCGGCCTCCTCGACGAGCAGCGTCCCGGCGACCGTGTCCCACGGCTTGTTCCCCGTCAGGATCAGCGCGTCGGCGCGCCCGGCGGCAAGGGCGGAAAGCATGATGGCGGCCGAGCCAAGCCGGCGGAAGTACGGCGTCACGCGCTCAAGCGAATAGATGATCTTGCCGTGCCGGACGCGGTCATGGTCGCGGTATCCGCGCCCGGCGATGAGCAGGGCGCCCCGCGTGACGTCGCGCGTTGTCGTTCGCATAGGCTTTCCGTTCAGGGTCGCCCCCTTTCCCTTCTCCGCCGCGAACATCTCGTCGTGCACCGGGTCATAGATGACCGCGACCGTCGGCACGCCGTTTTCCATGCGCGCGATGGCCACCGCGAACAGCGGGATGTGGTTGATGAAGTTGGTGGTCCCGTCCAGCGGGTCGATCACCCATACCGGCTTCGTTCCGATCGTGTCCGCCCCGTTTCCCTCCTCGCTCACGATGTCGTCGTTCGGAAACGCCTTCGAGATCCGTCGCAGGATCGCGTCGTTGCTGGCATTGTCCGCGAGCGTTACCGGCTCGAGGAATTTCTTATACTTCACATCCAAGCTTTCCCGCCCGCCGGAATACGCGTCCATCAGAATTTTTCCGGCTTCCCGGGCGGCGGCGATGGCGGTTGCGAGAGGCCTTGAGGATCGTGAGGGCATAGAATGTCTGTCATTGCGAGGCCCGCGGGCCGAAGCAATCTAATCGATGGATTGCTTCGCTCTGAGGAGCTCGCAATGACATGGAATTAATTTCCGCGAGTTTCCTTTAGAAACGCGAGGTCGGCTCCCACTCCGTCGTCCATCGGGGTCTCGAGGATCAGGTCTAGATGCTTGAGCTTCTTGCTTGCGACGACCGCCCTGAACCCGTCGAGGCCGATGTGACCCTTTCCAAGATGCTCGTGCCGGTCCTTGCGTCCCTCGAACTCGACCTTCGAGTCGTTGCAGTGCGACGCTACCAGCTTTTGAAGCCCGATGAGCCTGTCGAACTTATTGAACGTCGCCTCGACTGCCTCGGCCGTGCGCAGGTCGTACCCCGACGCGAACGCGTGCTGCGTGTCGAAGCACACCCCGATGTCCTTCCCGCGCTTCGCCCCGTCGATGAACGCCGCAATCTCCTCGAACGAGTCGCCCATCACGGCCCCGGCGCCCGCGGAGATCTCGATGAGAAGCTGGCACGAGCCGCGATATCCGTCCATGATCTTGTTCAGACCGTCGATCACCATCGCGATCCCTTTTTCCTCCCCCACGTCCTTCGCCGACCCCGGGTGAAACATCACCGCGTGGCAGCCAAGCTGCGTCCCGCGCTCAAGCTCCTGCCGGATGACCGCGATGGAATTGTTTACGATGCGTTCCGTCCCGCTCGCCAGGTTGATGAAATACGGCGTATGGATGTATGCACGCTCAATGCCGTTCGCCTTCATCTCGGCCTTGAATTTCTCGACCACCTCGTCCGTGATCGCCGACGGGTTTCCTCCTTGCGGCGGACGCGAAAACATTTGGAGCACCTCGCATCCGAGTTTGCCCGCGTTGATCGGGGCGTTCCAAAGGCCTCCGGCTGCCGAAACATGCGCGCCAAATTTCATAGACACCCATCGTATGACGTTTTGGAGTTTCAGGCAACAAAAAAAATCGCGCCCGAGGATTGGGGCGCGGGCTGACTAAGTGGCCGAGGCAGGTCCCGTCTTCGAGACGGGGTGCGGGATCATCCGCAGCAGGAGCTTCTGCGAGATCTCCGGCGAGAGCTTGGTGACCAGCTCCGTGAAGGCGGCGTTCCGGTGCCTAAGCAGGTCGAGCAGGACGGCTCGCAGAGCGACCTCGTCGACGGAGAAGAACACCAGGTCGTAGTCGATCTTCGGGTCGAGCTCGTTGAGCTTCCGGAACCGCTCGATCGCGTCGAGGGCCATCTCGTCGCGCGCCTCCTTCGGGTCCTTGGAGACCAGGCCGCACGCAGACAGAACCATCTGTCCCACGGCGTGGTAGCTCGCTTCACGGAATGCCACGTGCCGCTTTGCGAAGTGCTCGGCCGAGCCGGCAAGCTCGGAGTTCTCGTGGCAGAGGCGGTCGATGCGGGCGACGTTGTCCTGGACGGATCGATTGAGCGCATTGAGCTCGCGGGACTGGCTCGCGACGATCTCGGTCAGCTCGTTGATGCGCTGCTGCGCGGCGTCGGATCCGGCTTGGCGGATGTCCCGCTCGGACTCAGTGGCAGCCAGGCGACTTTCAAGGTCGGTGATGGTGCTGTTGCGTTTGTCCAGGAGAAACGCATTTCCCGTTCCGATGACGAGGACAAACAACACAAGTCCTCCGATAATCAGTGCTTCCATGATGAACTCCCGCGCGGACTCCCCGAGGGACATCCGCGTAGAAATGGCGCGCCTTGGCAGGGTTCGCTTATCCGGCGGAATTGCCGGAAGTCGCTTGGCCATCCAACGACGCGCTGTTCTTGTCTCCGTTTGCCAGGTTTTACGCCGGCATTCAGAGAGACGGAGTGTACGAGAAATCAGGGGTTTTGTCAATCGTCGCACATAAAAAATGACCCCGACGTCTGTCGTGGTCAGCGGGCGGACTCGGCCTTCTGGCGCGTCACGACGAGGTACTCGTCGCAGGACGCCCATGGGCAGTGGAATGGGCGGCGGGCGTCGGTGTCCAGGTATCCCAGCCATTCGGGGAGCATCGACTCCACCGTCTGCGTACGGTTCACGCCGAGGTACGTGTCGAGGCCGCTCGCGAAAGAGTGCGTTTCCTGCCCGTCGCACACGAACTCGCGGACGCCGCTCTCGCCGTACGAGTACACCTGGCAGGTGCCGTACGTGACGGGCGTCTGGCACGACACCGACGGCAGCGTCGGGTCCGGGCACTTGGAGTAGTCGGCGTGGTCGGCCATCGCGGTCGTGCGCGCGACGGGCGGGATGGCGGCCTCGGCCATCGGGATCACAATGGTGGCGTCGGAGAAGTAGACGGCCGCGAAGAGCATGCCGACGAGCGCGAGGAAGAGGAGCGCGAACGATTTCATGAAGCACCCTTAGTTGCGCGGAAAACGTATCAGGAAACTGGCCCATTGTCAATCGTCGAACGATCCGGTACGGTTCGACGACGGAGGTGATCATGGGCGGAAAGAAGTTGAAATATCCTACATTTTGTGTCAAAAAGGTGACGTTCCTGCTCATCGAGAGCGGGCAGAAGGACCTGTTGGTGCGGTCCGAGGACTGGATCTTCGCGACGGCGTGCGTCGGGGTCACGATCGAGATCCGGTCGACGGTCGACAACAAGGAGCGCCGGTGCCTTCGCCGGGTTGTGGCGCGGCGACTGTACGCGAACATGTTCGAGATCGTGGAGAAGGAAGACCTGGGCCGCCTCGCGCACGGCGACAAGGTCGGCACGATGTCGTTCCTCGGACGGATCTTTCGCCCGGACCAGGAAGAAGGCCATGCCGTCGTGTTCGAGCTCGCGGCGGTTGAAGAACAGGAGCCGGAGGACGTCCCTATTACCAACGCCGAGCGTTGGTAGTTTTTTCGACCCATCGAATATGATATGATCCAATCATTATCATTAACCAAGCGCTTGGTATGGGTTTTTCGGAACGATACGGAGGGTTCGACGGGCCGCCGCCCGGGCCGGACCTGCCATCTCCGGCGCAGGAGCGGGCAAATTGGGAACTGTTTCTGAAGGCGTTGGGATCTTTGGATTTTCGCGGAGGAAGCGGGACGAATGACAGCGGAAACGACGCGGCGAAACGCGAGGCGAGCCGCAAGGAAATCATGTCCCAGGCACGAAAAATTTTGGAGCCATCCGGAAAGGCGCCGAATGGAAAACTGATCATGGACGGCCAGGCGGATCTTCTCCGGTCGGCGATCCGGCTTCTCGGCACGGATTTTTCGGCGGGACGGAAGGGCGCGGAAGCGGTGCTTGGAGAAACGTACGTCGCCAAGATTTTGGATGATGACAGGTCCGCCGCGGCGGGAATGGAGAAAGAGAATGATGGCGAACCAGGCGATCCGCCCGGCGGCGGTGCCGCCACGATGACCATGGAACGCGAATACGGAGGACCTTCCGGCAACGAGCCAAGGCCCGCTCCGGCAGAGGACGAAGGCCCGCCCATGTACCTCTAAAGGTGAAAACCTGCCGCCCGCGTGTTCGGCAGGTTTTTAGTTTGCACGAAATTCGATCTCATCCCGCGGTTCCGCGTCGTCGTCGAGCATCCGGCGGATGGCGTCGAAGACGATCTTGAAGTTCTCCGCTCGGGTTTTGGCGTGATACAATGCGTTCGTATGCCAAATCCATCCGATACCGGATTTTGTCCCGTCTGCAGCCGTTCTGACGGAACGCACGCAAGCGGGTGCGAAACGCAAAATGGTCGGCAAGAAGAATTCAGCGGTTCGGATGGCGAAGATGACGGCGAGGAAGACCAGGAGGAGAAGATATTGGGATTGGAAAAACGGCTTCGAGCCCTGAGAGGCATGCTGTATGAGCGTACTTACAAACTGAGTACAGCGGAGTCGATACGGGATAGTGTCGTTCGCAAGAACGGCATCATTGATTCCGGTCGCAGGCAGTTCCGCGACGAGATCGACCAGATGGCACGCGAGGCCGGCGAACTGGAAATAAAGATCGGAGCCACGACCTTTTTTCAATCGCTGTTCCGCGGCGGAGAATTGGCGAAGGAGAAGGATCGCCTGTCGAGCCTTTCCCGCGAGATTGCAAAAAAGGAAAAGCAGTACGCCCTTGGAAACGAAAGCGACCTTCGTCGGAACCAGGAGACGGCCGCAGCCGAGGAGGACGTACGGATGGAGAAGGAACGGCATGAGAAGAGCGCCGCTGAGCGGATGGCAATTGAACGCGAGATGAGGCAAGTCGAGGAAGAGCTCAGAAAGATAAGCGACCGCCCATGATGGCGGTCGCTTATATTACCCGTTACCTTACCATCGCCTTCCTCAGTGTCTCGACCGCCTTCCGGTTCTTCAGCGTGTACTCGACGTACCCGCGGTACTCCGGATTGTAGATACGGTCGCGCTCCTCCTTGTCCTCGTGGCGCTCGGCGATCTTGTCGAGCGCTTCCTCGACCTCGGCGTCCGTGATCTCGATGTTCTCGGAGGCCGTGATGTCGCGGAGAATGAGGGCGACCTTGATGCGGAGGAGGGCCTGCGGGGTGAACTCGAGCTTGAGGCCCGCGATCGTCTTCTTGATGGACTTCAGGTACTCGTCGAAGTCCATTCCCTGCTCCTTGGCGCCCTGCTCCAGCTCGTGGATCATCTTGTTCACCTCCTCGTTGACGAGCAGGTCCGGGAAGTCGTCGAAGCGGCTCTCGTTAGCGATCTTCTCCAAGAGCTCGCGCTCCTGGCGGCCCTTCTCTTCCATTTCCTTCTCGCCCGCGATGTTCTTCGAGAGGATCTCGCGCAGCGCCTTCATGTCGGCCTGGCCGAGCGAGGCGGCGAACGCGTCGTCGAGGTCCGGGTGGTCGAGCTTGTGCACCTCCTTCAGCGTGATGTCGAACTCGACCGCGCTGCCAGCGAGCATCTTGCTCGTGTGGTTCTCGGGGAAGGTGAGCGTGAAGCTCTTCTGCTCGCCCTCCTTCATGCCGACGAGCTGCTCCTTGAATCCCGGGACGTAGTACTCCTCCGTGAGGTACACCGCGTGGTTCGGCGACTGGCCGCCTTCCACCGCGACGCCGTCCTTCTTCAGGTTCATGGAGACCACGACCTTGTCGACGTCGCACGCGGGCGTTCCGGCCTCGGCGCGGACCTCCTTGGTCTGCATGTTGCGCAGGTCCTTGAGCGCCTGGTCGAGATCCTTCTCCGTGACCTCGGTCGATTTCTTTTCGACGGACATCGCGTGCCAGTCGGCGAGCTTCGTGATCTTCGGCATCAGCGCCACCTCGGCCGAGAACACGATCTCGTTTCCCGGGACGAGCTTCTGCACGTCGATCTTCGGCGACCCGACCGTCTCGATCTTGTTCGCCTCGAGCGTGGTGACGAAGGTCTTGCGGATGATCGGCTCGAGCGCCGCCTCGTAGATCTTCATCTCGCCGTGGCTTGCCTTCACGGTCTCGTATCCGGCCTTTCCCGGGCGGAATCCCTTCACCGGGTTTTCCTCGGACACCTTGTTCGCGGCGGTCTCAAGATACGGGACGACGTCCTCGTGCGGAACGGTAATGGTGATTTTCAGGCTGTTCTTCGGCTGCGGCTCAAGGATGTATGTATGCATATTTGTGCCGGGATTCTAGCGTGGGACAAGGGGTTTGTCAAAGAGGCGCGCGAATGAAAAAACGCCGCGGGAACGGCGTCTAGGCGAGAACCGCCTTGTCCTCATGCGTGGGCCCGTGCGAGGCGAGGACGACCGGGAGGCCGAGCTCGCGCTCGATGGCGAGGAGGTGCTCGGCGACGCGCTGCGGTTGCGTCGCGGCGGACGTGGACGTCTGATACGTCGGCCCGGCCTCGAACATTCGGCGCGTGAGTCCCTCTTGGAATGCGAGATCCTTGTGCGGCCCGAGCGGAATGTCGCGCCCGGTGTCGTACTCCGTGCAGATCCTCCACTCCGGCTCGTCGGCGAGACGGTCGAGGCAGGTTACGACGAGGCCGTCGAGCTTGCCGACGCACGCGATGGCGTAGCGGACGGCAACGGCGTCGAACCAGCCGACGCGGAACGTTCCCTGCCACTTGGCGGCGGCGCTCGGCGGGTCCGGGAGCCTCGCGGTAAGGCCGGCGTCCTCGGTCACGAACGGGCCGTGGCCGTGGCGCGTGGCATAGGCGCGGATGATGCCGAGGCGACGGACCGTTCCCCTGAAGCGGTGCTCGGCGAGCAGCCGTTCCGGATTGTCGAGCGTGCAGGTGCTCCACGTGGTGAACGGGTGGAACCCGCGCCACTCGTCGAGCACCACGCCCTGCGCGTGCTCGAACACGATCGCGTTCCGGTCGGCGAGATTTCGCGCGAAGAAATCGACGGTCGTTCCCTTTCCCTGGTCGCCGTAGAGCAGGTCCGTCAGCAACAGAGCTTCCGTGGACCGCGCGAACGCGTCCGTGAGAAATCCGTCGTCGACGATCCGTGCGCGCTCGAGAAACGGCACGAGCGCGTCGAGGTAGTCCGTGACCGCGTCGGCCGCGAGCAGCGCCTCGATGTCGGCCTGCGCGTCGTGGACGTTCCAGCACGCCTGGAGAACTCCTTCCGCGTGCAGCTGCTCCTTCTTTCGCCATCGCAGGTCGTACAGCCGGTCGGAAAGATCGTCGTCGCGAAGATTTCCCGCGCGGATCGAGGTGACCGCGTCATTCTCGGTCGAGTCTCGGACGGTCTCCCCCACCCCGATGCCGCAGCTCCCGTGCCGGTTCGCGCCGCGCGCGTATTCCCGGAGGCGGTTGGCGATCTCGTGGAACGGGGTAATGACGAGCGCGTTCTCGCTGATCGTGGTCCGTCGGAACGCGTCGTCGACGCCCGAGCGGCGGAGGTAATCGTCCTCGACCAGCATGCGGAGCGGGTGGAGGACGAAGTGTCGTGAGAGATGCGTCTGGGCGCCCGGGACGAACGTCGCCGAGCCGAACTGCGCGAAGATGTGCGCGCGGCCGTCGGGCAGGACGACTCCGTGGCCGGCCTGCGCGCCGCCGTTCGCGCGAATGATGAGCGTCATGGCTTATCTCCAGTTCCGGGCGCGACGGGTTGTCACGCGCGGAAGAAAAGACCGCACGAAAGCCGCCGTCGGCTCCGTGCGGTAGGTTGGGAAGGTGCTTTCCCTAGGCCGTGGGACGCGCGTTGCCGCTCCTGCGCTTCGCGGGCGTCGCGACCGGATCGGGGTCGCGGGCGGCGCCGGCGCGGCCGCGGGTGGCGGCGTACGCCTCGAGCGTGGAGATGACGCGCCGCCGCTGCGCCTGGTCGTCGCGGCCGAGGTCGTCGCGCATGATCCGGTCGTAGTCGTCGAGGTTGTCGAGCGTCCCCTCGGTGATGCCGATGAGGCCGGGGATGACGAGAGAGATATCCTCGTGCGTCGCGCAGACGATCACGTTGTCGCCGAGAAGCTGGCGCCACTTGGGCGCGATGGCGGCGCGGCCAGCGTCCGGGATGAGGAAGAACGTGTGCCAATGCTCGTTCAGCTCGGCGACGATCTGCTCGGTGGGGATGTCCGCCGTGATCTTCTCGCCGCAGATCTCCTGCACGTCCATCGCGCGGACGCTCGGGAACCAGCCGTCGTCGCCGATGATGAAGTTGTACCCCTTCAGCCCGTGGGCGAAGCAGTCGGCCCGCGTCATGCGGGCCGCCACGTACATCCCGAGCTCGTAGCTCTCGCCGCCGTTGCCACCCCCGCCGCCCACGATGTAGGTGGAGGTGAGCCACTTGTCCATCAGGTGTCCCTCGCCCTCGATGTGCCCGACCTGGAGCGGCGCGTCCGACCCGCAGCGCGAGTCGTCGACGGCCATGCAGGCGATCTGCGGGAACTCCATGAACGGGTAGATCCCCTTCACCATGCCCGGGAGCCCGTGCGGGTCCGTGGCCAGGTACTGCGGGATGTGGCCCATGCTGCCGGTGACGTCGAGCGACACGTAGATGGGCCGCGCGCGGTCGTAGGGCGGAACCCAGAGCGACTCGCGGAACCCCTTCGTGCGGATGTCCATCATCGGGTCGAGGCGCGTGTTCTTGAACGTCTGCTCGCGGGTCTGGCTGGCGCGGCCCTGGGCGGCCTGTGCGTGGGACTGGTGGTCGTAGGTTCCTTTCGACATGGTCTTCTTCTGCTCCTTGGTTCCAATCGCCGAATGATCTCGGCGGCTGGAGAAAAGAGTCCTCATGGCCGAGGACGAGGCATGGAGAACGGGTGGTAGCGCGGCGGGCCGTAGGCGGCTTCCGCGGCAACCTTCAGCTTCGCCTTGAACGCGGCGACGGTCGTTACGGCCGGCCGGCTCGTCGCGTACATGGCGTGGCGGAAGAGCAGGTCCGCGATCGGGTCCGGGATGGCGACCGGCCCCTCGTCGATCGTCGGCACGCGCCTGGGCGTCTGCCCCGTGGCGGGATTTCCGCCGAGGAGCGCGATGCCAACGCGGCAGGCCATGGCGAGGTCGTGCGTGACGTCGACGCGCGTTTCGGGGCGGAGCGCGTCGGGATAGTAGACGCCGTTCGCGACGCTCATGGCCCTCAGGGGCTGGCCGATGCCCGACGCGTATCCCCAGTCGACGATGCGGACGCTGTGCGTCTCGCATTTGATCACGAGGTGATCCGGGACGATCGCCCCGTGGACGATGCGTTTCCCGTGGATCCATGCGAGCAGATCGCAGACGCGGTTCGTCATCCAGACGACGTCCTTCGGGTGGATGCCTTTGGGATACTCGCGAAGAATGTCCGCGACGGTCCAGTCGAACTGGTGCGCGTTGCGGTATGCGACGGCCGGCGCGGAGGTCCCGTCCGGGAACGCGACCGTCCCGGCGTCCGCGACGTCCGGAACGAACTGGCGGAAGAACTCGGAGCTGACGTCGTCGAACGTCTGGAAGCGCCGCGCGACGGCGATCTCGGAGCGGAACAGGTCCGCGTCCTCCTCGCATGCGAGCGCCTTCACGATCACGAGCTCGGGCGTTTCCGAATCGGTCCGCGCGCGGAAGACGTCGCACTTGTCGCCGTTTCCGAGCAGGCCTTCCACGAGGTACGGTCGCCCGTTCAGCGTGAACGGAACGAACGCGTCGCGGCGCTTGCCGTCGGTCAGGAATTCCTTCGGGCCGTTCGTGACCTCTCGCGCGTCGCGGAATCGCTTGGCACCGTCGACGTGACGGCGAAGCGTTTCCGCGTCGTCGAGCCCGAACGCGGCGGGGCCGGCGAGCAGGCGCTCGGCCTGTCGCGGTCCGAACGCGGTTGGCGTTTGGAGCGACAGGTTGAAGTACGCGAGCAGCGCGTAGATGGGAAGCTTCGCGTCCGCGAGCGCGCGGTCGAGATTCCTGTCGATCGTTCCGGCCCAGGCGCGGATCCCGTCGTCGAGGAGGGGGATCGCCTTTCCGGGGACGGTACGGATGTCTTCCCGCATCTCGGGGTCGACCAGCGTACCGGTGGCCCAGTTGATGCGGCGCAGGAGCATCGGCTCGATGCCGAACGTTCCGACGCGACAGTACGGGCACAGCGTCCCGGCCCTGATCGACGTCGTGTCCGCGTCCGCCGACAGGACGAACTGCTCGCACTCGTCGACGACGTTCTGGCAGAACAGCGTCCACGGGTCGATCCGTTGGAAGAGCGACACGAGGTCCCGGGCGTCGACGGGCGACACCGCGAGTCCCGCGTCCGACGACAGACGGGCCAGGTCGTCTGCCGTCACGGCCCAGACGTCGCCGAAGGTCGGCATGCGCTTGGGAAACAGCTGCCTGATCATCCGGCTCGCGTCCGCGTCCCCGACGCGAAGCGTCCGCACGATGAGCGCGGACGTCCCGCGCACGAACGCCCCGCCGATCGGCAGCGTCCTCGAAAGGTCTCTTCGTTCCATCCGGTCTCCTTGGGTTTCCTTGGCTCCGCTCTTCACGCGACGTGAAGGGAGGAGAAAAAGAGTCGTGCGCCACGGCGGCGGACGACAGGGCTGGCTAGTAGCGGCCGGGCGTGATCGAGCCGTCGACCGCGCGGCCGTCGCGGGGGGTTCCGCCTCGGCCGTTCGAGACAGGATTCGTGACGCGGCCGGTCGGCCAGTCGATCGGCTTCCCGAGGCGCTGCAGGGCGAGGATGACCTCGGGCTGCTGGTCCTGCGGCTGGTCCGGGAGCTTCAGCAGGTTCAGCACGAACTTCGCGATGGAGAGCTCGGTCGTCTTCGCCTCCGTCGGGACGCCCAGGCCGAGCGTCTTGACCATCTCCTCGAAGCTGCCCGATCCCAGGGCGGCCGGCAGCTCGGGATTGCGGAGGAGCTCCGCCTCCTCGGCCAGGTCCTTCCCGATCGCCCTGGCGGCGGGGATCCCCATGCCGCCGAACACCCGGTTGAAGCGATCGATGATGCCGCGGGCGGCGGCGATCACCTGGCTCGGATCGGGGTATTCCACGGCCGTGCCGCCGAGCCGGATGGCGGCGACGATGTTGCCGACGTCGGCGGACTCGTCCTTGTGGAGCTGGCGGTAGGAGTCGAGCTGCGCCTGGAAGGCCTTCAGGGAGGGCCAGAGGGTGTCGACCTTGTCGAGGAACGTCTGCTTCTCCGCGTCCGCCACCGTGGTGACGGCGCCGTCGAAGGCCGCGAGGACGTCGGCATACGCGCGCCGGCGCGAGGCCTTGAGGAGCTTGAAGTAGGTCGTTCCCAGAGGCTCGTCGAGGGCCTCGGCGCGCTCGCGCATCTTGCTCAGCAGCGTCGGGATGATCCGGTCGACGGACACGGAGCGGACGAAGGCCCCGCGGACGGCCACGATCAGGTCCTCGGGGGTCATCTTGGCCACGCCGCCCATCCGGAGCAGATCCAGGATGGAGGAGTCGTCCACGACGTTGGCGAGGAGCGTGGTGTCGTGGCGCGCGCCCGCGCTGCCGTTCGCGACGGGCGCCGGGGCCGCGGGGACCACGACGTCGCGGATGCCGCGGATCGCCTTGTTGGCGATGGCCGTGGGGACCGAGCCGGCGATCTTCGTGACGAGCGCGGCCTTGATGTCCGCGTCCGGCGTGTCGTCGGCGTTGCCGAGCAGCGCGACGGCATCGTCGGTGATGTCGCCGACCACGCCCGCGAGCGCGTCCGCGACCTCGTCGGCGGGCTTGCCGAGCGTGCTCACGAACGCGTTCCACTTCGCCTTGCTCTCTTCGTTCAGTTCCTTGACGGGCATGGTGCCACTCCTTCTTTTGGTTGCTGCCCCGCTTACGTCCCAGCATGGGTCGTCGACGGGCGCGGAAACGCGAGCGATTCTCGTATCCGCGCCGGGCGACGAAGGCCCGGATATTCTCAGGTTTCTGGCATTTTGTCAAGGGTTGGCATATACGCGCAGAACGGAAATTTCCTAAAGGATATTCGCGTAGGCCGTCTTCCGTTCCGCGAACTGGAACAGCTCGGCCGGCCGGTGCGCGCCGCCCTGCGATTTCTCCCCGGTGGCCTCGACGATCCTGAGGTCGAGAATCTTCCGACGGAAGTTTCGCTTGTCGAGGGCGCGGCCGAGGATCACCTCGTACGTGTCCTGGAGCTGGGAAAGGGTGAACGTCTTCGGCAGGAGGCTCCAGGCGACATTCGTGTATTCGAGCTTCGCGCGCAGCCGGCTCACCGCGACCGCGACGATTACCTTGTGGTCGTAGGCGAGCGGCGGGAGCTTGCCCGTTCCCCACCAGCGCACGTCCGCATACTTCTCAGTGGTCTTCAAAACGACCTTCTCGCTTGCCACGAGCGCCACGTACGCGACGCTGACGACGCGTCCGAGCCTGTCGCGCTTCGGGTCGTCAAAGGTGGCCAGCTGCTCGAGGTGCGCGTCGGTCACCCCGGTCTGCGTCTTCAGGATGCGACGCGCCGCCCGCTCGCTCGTCTCGTCCTGCTCGATGATCCCGCCCGGCACGGCCCACTTCCCCGCGTACGGCTCCTTCTTCATCTGGATGAGAAGCGCCATGAGCCCCCCGTTCCGTACCGTGAAGATCACGGCGTCCGTGGCGACCTTGATGTTTTGGGCGGCTGGCTGTGGCATAAAAAAATATGTTTGTGTCTGATGTACACAAAGTAACACCGCGGAGACGACGTGTCAAGGGGGAAAAGAAAAAAGCCCCGACGCGATGTCAGGGCGAGGCGGGCCTAGGGGGCGATGGCCTGCTGGTGCGCGACCCAGCGCGGGTCGGCGTTGTGGCGGGAAGCCGAGTTCTTGGACGCGCCCGGGGCGTTGGCGTTCTGGTGGAGCACGGGCCTGGCGAGGTCGTTGGCGAGCATCCCGAGCTCGAGACCGAGCGTCCGGCCGTCGAGGGCCGCGGTGACGCCGAGGCGCTTGGACACCTTGCCCGGGCCGTCCACGAGCTCCTTGCCGACGAGGATCGATCGGACCATGACGCAGCTCGCCTTGCCCGCGGCGTCGGTGCCGACGTTCAGGTACAGGTGCCCGCGGTGGTTCATGACGAAGATCGTGCCGGGGGCGTAAAGCATCCCCTTGCGGATGACGCCGCCGTCCGCGCCGTCCTCGAACGCCTCGGCCTCCACGATGACGGCGGTCACGGGCGACGCGCCCGCGTTGCAGACGACCGTTCTGCCGACAAGGTCTCGCGCGACCACGCCGGCCGCGCGGGAGAAGAAACCTTCGCAAAGGGGGAACGTATTCATGGGATACTCCTGGAAACTGCCGTGTTTGCGGCAGGGGGTTGGCGGAAAGAACGAAGGCGAGATCGTAACAAAAAGGCCGGCCCGCGTCAAGGGTCGGCGAGCAGCCCGCGGAACGCGTCGAGCGTCCCGTCCTCCTCGAACGCCGCGAGCGCGGCGTCGAGGTCGCGCGCGAGCCACCGGCGCGCCATCGCGTTCCAGAGCGCCGTCCCGTCGTCCTCGAGCTCAAGCGCGAGATACGCCCGCGCGACCCGGTCGGCGCGCTCTTCGATCGTTTCCTGCGCGACGGGATCGAGGCCGAGACGGCGGGTAACGGCAGTGTAACCGCCGTGATACGCCACGATCGCAGTGGAAAGGGCCGCAAGCTTCTTGGCGACCAACGTCCTGTGCGTCGGCATCTTTCCGAGCTGCGCGATGACGGGCATCAGCGCGTTCTTAAGATTATCGAAATTCTTCCAGTGGTTGGGAGGGTGGCCTCCGCTGATACTGAGACCAAGGCGCGCGGCCACGGCGGCCTTGCCGCCATGTTTCGAGATGGCCCTGCTCAGGCTGCGACGGTCGCGGACCCTGAGTTCGTGATCCGAAGGCATCCTCCCCCCGAGCTCCTCGACAATCGGAAGGAGCTCGGCCCTCATGTTCTCCAAATCGTCGTAGTGATTTTTTGGAGTGATGATGCCATTCGTGCTGATTCCCAACCGTCTGGCCACAACCGCCGTGCCGCCGAATCTTGTGATGGCCTCGGACAAGGTGGACTGGTTTCGGTTCCTTAGTTCGCGAAGCGTCGGCATCTTCCCTCCCAGTTCCTCCACGATCGGAACTAGCGCGATCTTTACGTTCTCAAAATCGGCGTAGCGCTTCTTCGGCAGCCGGAGTTTGACCGTGCCGACCCCCAACATCTTTGCCACGACCGCGGCTCCGCCAAGTTTCGTTACGGCTCTGCTCAGCCTGCTTTGTCCCCGGCTTCTGAACTCGTTATCCGTCGGCATCCTTCCGCCAAGCTCCTCAATGATCGGTCGTAGCGCGGCCTCGAGATTCGAGAAGTTGTCAAAAAAGAACCATGGATATTTCTTTCTCATGCGTTCCTCCAAAAAGAACGAGGGCGAACCATAACAAAAAAACCGGCCCGGGTCAAGGGTCGGCGAGCAGCCCGCGGAACGCGTCGAGCGTCCCGTCGTCCTCAAACGCCGCGAGCGCGGCGTCGAGGTCGCGAACGAGCCAGCGGCGCGCCATCGCGTCCCAGAGCGCCGTCCCGTCGTCCTCGAGCTCAAGCGCGAGATACGCCCGCGCGACCCGGTCGGCGCGGTCCTCGATGGTCTTTTGCGTGACTGGGTCGAGGCCGTGCCTGATGACGGCCTTATACAATCCGTCATGGCCGCGGCGGTGGAGCTCGGATCTTGTCGGCATCCTTCCGCCAAGCTCCTCAATGATCGGTCGTAGCGCGGCCCTCACGTTTTCAATGTCGTCGTAGTAGCCCTTCGGCGACCTGAGCCCGGCCGGCCGTACTCCCAGCATTTTGGCTACGACCAGCGGTCCTCCGAATCTCGTGATAGCGACGGACAGGCCTTGTAGTCCGAGACTACGAAGCTTGCGGCTCGTCGGCATGCCTCCGACCTCCGCGATGATTGGGAGAAGCGCCACTTTCACGTTTTCAAACTCGTCGTAGTGGCCCTTCGGCAAGTTGATTTCGGCGGTGCTTATCCCAAGCATCCTTGCCACGACCAGCGGCCCCCCGAATTTCCCGATGGCCTTTGACAGGCCATAGTTTCCAGGAGTCTTTACCTCGCGAGACGTCGGCATCCTTCCGCCAAGCTTCTCGACCATCGGGAGGAGCGCGGCCTTTACGTTCTCGATGTCGTCGAAGTGGTTGTTCGGCAACTTGAGCCTGGCGGTCCCTGCTCCCAGCATCTTGGCTACGGTCTGCGGTCCTCCGAGCCTCGCGATCGCCTTGGACAGGCTGCCTTGGCCACGACGTCTTAGCTCGGATACCGTAGGCATCCTTCCGCCAAGGTCCTCGACGATCGGTCGCAGCGCAGCCTCGACATTTGCGAAGTCATCGTAAAAATCCACTGGCAGTCTCTTCCCCACGCGTTCCTCCAAAAGAACAAGGGATGAAGATATCAAAAATGCCGGCCCGGGTCAAGGGTCGGCGAGCAGCCTTCGGAACGCGTCGAGCGTCCCGTCCTTCTCGACCGCCGCGAGCGCGGCGTCGAGGTCGCGTTGAGTCCATCGTCGCTTCATGGGCATCCAGAGCTCCTGCGTCCCGCCCAGTCCGAGGCGGGGGACGACGGGGATGAGCGCGTCGGCATGGGCGGCGATTGCCTCGTCGTCGACGGTGACGTAGCCCATGCGCTTCCTCACGCCTTCCATATTTCCGAACCGGTTGATCGCGCCCGAGAGGGAGCTAAGCTTGAGGGCGGTGAGATCCCCGTGCTTTGGAAACCGGCCCAGCTTCCCGATCACGGCGACGAGCTCGCGCTCGACGTTTTCCCATGCGCGCCAATAGCCCATGGGCTTGGCGCCGCGCTCCTCCAGCAGATTTTTTCGAAGTCCGGTCATCCCGCCGTGCCAGCGGTTGATGGCCGTGACCAGGCCGCTCTGCCCGTTGTCCTGCATGTCGCGGTAGCTAGGGAAGCGGCCGATCGCTCGTTCGAGCGCGCGAACGGAGGCGACGACGTTCTTCCAGTCCTTCCAGTGTCCCTTCGAGACCGTCCCCGGATCGAGTCCGAGCCGCTCG
>JAHFIS010000002.1 GCA_023246275.1 Candidatus Uhrbacteria bacterium | reverse complement strand
CTCGACTGGGCAACGACGTCCGAGGCGTTCCGCGCGATTATTCGCCGGGACGGAGAGCGATTGATTTGAACGAACCTATGCCAAGTTACAACCATTTGGAAATCGAGCCGAAGTGGCAGGGCCGCTGGGAGGAAGCGGGGGCAGGAAAGTCGACGGGTGAATCGTCCAATGGCAAGGATCCGCTGTACTTGCTTACGATGTTCCCGTATCCGTCCGGGTCCGGGCTGCACGTCGGTCACGTCGAGTCGTATACCGCCGTCGATATCGTCGCCCGCAAGAAGCGGATGGAGGGGCATGACGTTTTGTTCCCGATGGGGTTCGACGCGTTCGGGCTGCCGGCCGAGAACTACGCGATCAAGACAGGCGTGCATCCGGCGGAGACGACGGACAAGGCAATCGCGAACTTTCGGCGGCAGATGAAGGCGCTCGGACTTTCGTTCGACTGGTCGCGCGAGCTGTCGACCTGCGACCCCGCGTACTACAAGTGGACGCAGTGGATGTTCCTGCTGTTCTACAAGAACGATCTCGCGTACCGCGCAAAGGCCCCGGTGAACTGGTGCGACGGGTGCGCCACTGTCCTCGCGAACGAGCAGGTGGTCGACGGGAAGTGCGATCGTTGCTCGACGGTGGTCGTCCAGAAGGACCTGGAGCAATGGTTCTTCCGCATCACGAAGTACGCCGACCGTCTCCTTGCCGGCATCGACACGGTTGACTGGCCCGAGCGGATCAAGACGATGCAGCGCAATTGGATCGGGCGCAGCGAAGGGGTCGAAGTCGAGTTCCGCGGGCTGAAGGGCGAGATGATCGGCGAGCCCGGAGCCGAGCGCGTGCACGAGGCGGAGTTTTCGATCCCTGTGTTCACGACGCGCGTCGACACGCTGTTCGGCGTCTCGTACATCGTCCTCGCGCCGGAGCATCCGCTCGTGGACGAGCTGACGACCGTCGAGAACCGCGAGGCCGTCGTCGCCTACCGCGACCAGGCGCGGAAGAAGTCCGAGCTCGAGCGCACGCAGCTGGAGAAGGACAAGGCCGGCGTGTTCACGGGAACGTACGCCAAGCACCCGCTCACGGGCGAGGAGGTGCCGATTTGGATTTCGGACTACGTGCTCGTGAACTACGGGACGGGCGCGGTGATGGGCGTTCCGGCGCACGACGACCGCGACTACGTTTTCGCGTACAAGTACTCGCTACCGGTCCGTCAGGTGATCGCGCCGCCGGCCGGGATGCCGGAGCACGACTTCGCTTCGGCGGCGTACGGCGACGCGGGAATCCTCGTGAACTCGGAGGCGTTCAGCGGCATGGCGAGCGCCGAGGGAAAGAACGCGATTGCGGCGGAGCTCGAGTCCGCCGGAAAGGGAAAGCGCGTGACGAACTACCACCTGCGCGATTGGCTGGTTTCCCGCCAGCGTTACTGGGGCGCGCCGATCCCGATGATCTGGTGCGAGACGTGCGGCGTGCAGCCGGTGGAGCCGAGCGCGCTTCCGGTCCTGTTGCCGCGCGACGTGGATTTCAAGCCGACGGGGAAAAGCCCGCTCGTGGACTCGGTGACGTTCCACGACGTCGTCTGCCCGAAGTGCACAAGTCCCGCGCGGCGCGAGTCTGACACGATGGACACGTTCGTCGATTCGTCGTGGTATTACCTGCGTTACGTCGATTCGACGAACGCGGAAGTGTTCGCCGAGCCCGAGGCGCTGAAGAAGTGGTGTCCGGTCGACCTGTACGTCGGCGGTGCCGAGCACGCGGTGATGCATCTTCTCTACTCGCGATTTTTTGCCTACGCGCTTCATGACCTCGGCTATCTCGACTTCGAGGAACCGTTCCTCAAGCTCCGCAACCAAGGACTCATCCTCGGCCCGGACGGCGAGAAAATGTCAAAATCGCGAGGAAACGTGGTGAATCCGGACGAGGTCGTCGAGCAGTACGGCGCCGACGCACTGCGTCTTTACGAGATGTTCATGGGTCCGCTCGAGGATGCGAAGCCGTGGGACACGAGCGGTATCGTCGGCGTGCGACGGTTCCTCGACAAGGTTTGGATGATGCGGGAGAGGGTCGTTGACGCGGGGTCTCCCCTCCTTCGTCAAGGAGGGGACGGGGGTGGTCTTCGCATCGTTCACAAGACGATCAAGAAGGTCTCGGAGGACATCGACGCGATGAAGTTCAACACCGCGATCTCGGCGATGATGATCTGCGCCAACGCGCTGCAGACCGCCGAGACGATTCCGCGCGACGCGTACGGGTCGTTCGTAAAACTGCTCGCGACGTTCGCGCCGCATCTCGGCGAGGAAATCTGGCATGACCTCGGAAATACGTCGAGCGTGTTCGACGAGACGTGGCCGACGTTCGACGAGGCGATGCTCATCGACGACCTCGTCGCGATCGCGGTGCAGGTGAACGGCAAGCTGCGCGGGACAATCCAGATGGATCCGTCGTCGAACGAGAAGGACGTCCAGGACCGCGCGGTGGCTACGGAGAACGTCGCGAAGTTTTTGGAAGGGACGGAGATCGTCAAGGTGATCTTCGTTCCGGGGAGGCTGATCAATATTGTCGTGCGATAGGACTTTGCGGGGCCACACGGCCCCGTTTGTCATTTCAGACCCATTTTGTTACCCTTCCCACACTATGAACCTCGTCATGATCGGCACCGGCTACGTCGGCCTGGTAACGGGCCTCGGATTCGCAAAACTTGGACACCGGGTCGCCTGCGTTGACACGGACGCCGCAAAGGTCGCGCGTCTCGATTTGGGCGAGACTCCGTTCTACGAGCCCGGCATGCCGGAGCTTTTGCGCGAGATGCAGGAAGCCGGGAGGATCGTGTTCGCGACGGACCTGAAGTCCGTTATCGGCGGGGCCGAGATCATCATGATCGCGGTTGGTACGCCGGCGGGGAAGGACGGGTTCGCGGATTTGTCGTACGTGGAGGCGGCGGCGGACTCGATCGGGTCGTTGCTCGACCACGAGGCGCTGGTCGTCGTGAAGTCGAGCGTTCCCGTGGGGACGAACCGCGCGGTGCTCGATCGGATTCGTCGCGCGATCGGCGCGGCGGGACGCGAGGCTCTCACGACCGTTGTGAACGTGGCGTCGCTTCCTGAGTTCTTGCGCCCCGGGTTCGCGCTCAAGGATTTTATGGAGCCCGACCGCATCGTGATCGGCGCCGACGACGCGGTGGCACAGCAGACGCTCGACCGGCTGCACGACGGGATCTCGGCCCCGCGCGTTCTTCTGTCGCTCGAGTCCGCCGAGCTCACCAAGTACGCGGCGAACGCGCTGCTCGCGACCAAAGTTTCCTTTATCAACGAGATCGCGAACATCGCCGAGCGCACCGGGGCGGACGTCCGCGAGGTCGCGCGAGCCGTGGGACTCGACCGTCGCATCGGCCCGCACTTCCTCCAGGCCGGGATCGGCTACGGCGGGTCGTGCTTTCCGAAGGACGTGTCCGCGCTCCACCAGATGGCAGGTACGACCGGGTACGAGTTCAAGCTGTTGTCCGCGGTGATCGAGGTGAACAACGCGCAGCGCGAGCGGTACGTCACGCGCATCGTCGAGGAGCTGCACGGCGTGCGCGGCCGCCGCCTCGCCGTGTGGGGCCTCGCGTTCAAGGGCGGAACCGACGACGTGCGCGGCTCGTCCGCGATCGACATCGTGCAGCGGCTCGTCGGCCTCGGTGCAGAGATCGTCGCGTACGATCCGCAGGGGATGGAACTCGCTGAGCGGATGCTGCCTGAGCAGGTTCAGTTCGCCCCGACCGCGGTGGACGCGACCACCGGAGCCGACGCGCTCCTCGTCCTCACCGAGTGGCCCGAGTTCCTCGACGTCTCCTTCGCCGCGGTCCGCGAGCGCATGGCCGAGCCGAACGTGTTCGACGGGAGGAACCTGCTGGCGGAGTTGGGATTGAGGGGGATGGGGTTCGCGTATCGGGGGGTTGGTCTCGCACGGGAGTAGCGGACCGTCTCCCGTCATTGCGAGCTCCTCAGAGCGAAGCAATCCCACGTTTCGAGAGATTGCTTCGGCTGCGGCCTCGCAATGACATCGTTTATGAATTTCAATGCCAAGTTGTTCGTCACGCAGATCGTTCGCTCGCCGTCGAAGTCGTTCGCGGCCGCGGCGATCTGTTTTTCGTTCGGAATCCTCGCCGGCCCGCTGTTTCTTGGGTTCGACCGCGCGTTGCTTGTCGCGACGTTCATTGCAATCTTTCCGGCCACCGTTTCGTTCCCCTCTCCTTCAAAAGGAGAGGGCCAGGGTGAGGTCTACGGGCGCCGCAACGTCACAGCCCTCGTCGCCTTGTTCGTCGCCCTGTTTCTCTTCGGCGCCTGGCGCTACGGCCAGGCGCTCGTCCCGTCGAACGTCCCGACGATTGCGGACGCGGCGGACCGTTCGTCGCGCATCGGGGGAACGATTTCATCCGAGGTCGTCGAGACGGCAACGGGCCAGCGCGTCATCCTCGACGGACTCTCCGTCGCGGATGCGCCCGTCGACGGCAGGCTCCAGGTCTGGCTCGACGCGTTTCCGCCCGTCGCGTACGGCGACGCGCTCACGTTCGAGTGCAAGCCGCAGATTCCGACTCCCATCGGAACGTTCGCGTATGACAAATATCTCCGCAGCCAGGGCGTGCTCGCGCTCTGCTTCTCCCCGCGGTTCGTCGACGTGAAGCCGTCCGACGGGGGAATCGTCGCGACCCTTCTGACGGCGAAGCGCGTCATCGTCGGCCGTCTCCGCATGGTCGTCCCCGAGCCGCACGCGTCGTTTCTCGCGGGTCTGATCTTCGGCGGAAGCTCGACGCTGTCGAAGGATATCCAGGACGATTTCTCCGCCACAGGGACGTCGCACATCCTCGCCGCATCTGGTTTCAACGTCTCGTTGTTCTCGATGGTCTTTCTCGGGTTCATCACGCACACCGTCCTCGGCCGTCGCAAGGGCGCGTACCTCACCGCCGCGCTCCTCGTCTCCTACGTCATCGTCGCCGGAGCCTCCGCGGCGGTCGTCCGCGCCGGCATCATGGGCGCGCTGACGCTTGTCGGATTCCTCATCCGTCGCAAGCCGTCGATCCTCAACGTGACGCTCCTCGCCCTCGCCGCGATGCTGATGTGGAACCCGCTGCTCCTCCTCGATGACGTCGGGTTCCAGCTGTCGTTCGTCGCCACGGCCGCGATGCTCGGCTGGTCGTCGAAGATCGAGGGGCGCTGCACGTTCATCCCCGAGGCGTTCGAGCTCCGCAAGTCGTTCGCCGGAAGTTTAGCCGCCATCGTCGCGACGCTCCCGATCATGCTCTGGCATTTCGGCGCGGTCTCGCTCCTGTCGCCGATTGTGAACTTGATTGTCCTCCCTCTCGTCCCGATGCTCATGGCCATGACGGGCATTGCGCTGGCGGCAGGGTTCCTGGTCCCGACAGTAGGGACGATTCTCGCGATCCCTGCAGTGGCGGTATCGTCGGTGATTTTGCACGTGGTCTCCTGGTTTGGGGCGGCGTGAGCAAGGGCGACGCAGTGCGTCGCGCGCCGTTCGTTTTCCCAAGTTTCCCCTCCTCATAGGGAGGAGGGAACAGGGGTGGTCGTCGAGCGTGCTACTATATTCACACTATGAACAGCACCCTCATTCAATCAATCCTCCAAAAAAACAACATCGATCCCGCGTCGACCGTCACCCCGTTTTCCTCCGGCCAAATTAACGCCGTCTACGATGTTGCCGGCACGTTCGTCCTCAAGGTGGAAAAGTCCCTCGATGTCGTCGGCCATCAGTCAGAAATCCTTTCGCTTGCTCGCGCCGCGGGAGCAAAGGTTCCCGTCGTCGTGGACGCGGGGACGATCGATGGCGTTGGCTACCTGCTCATGACAAAGATCTCCGGCCGCCTCCTGTCTCAGGTCTGGCTCGGTTTCGACGCGGCACAGAAGCAGTCCGCGATGGAGCAGCTGGCGCAACAGCTGAAGATCCTCCACGGCGTATCGTTCGATGGCTATGCCATCCCACGACCGCTGGCGTTCGACTCTTGGAAGGACGCGCTGTGTGCATACACGGATTTCTCCGGCGTCGACGTCGGAGGATTGGATGACCGCACGCGAGAGAATTTTCTCACGCTCAGGGAATTTTACGCATCTCATGAGTATCTGCTCGAAGATGCGGGCCGGCCCGTCCTCGTTCACAACGACGTTCACTTCGACAACGTTCTTTACGAGAACGGCGTCATCACTGGAATCATCGACTTCGACTTTGCCCGGCAGGCGCCAAAGGATTACGAGCTCTGGCACATCCTGGACTTTTTCCAGTCGCCCAAATATTTCGTCGACAAGGAGGCCGCGTCGCTCTGGGAGAATTTCGCGCTCACGAATGAGTTGGGCGTGCTTAGGTCGTCGTATCCGGAACCGTTCGCGGTACCGGACCTCGCGTCGAGAATTCGGCTGTATGTGACGGAGGATATCTTGAGCACGTTGAAGAGCGGGGCGACGGGGAAGTTTAATGAGAAGGTTGGGGCGTACTTTGGGGGTGAGTGGTTGGAGAGCGTTCTATTCGGGTAGCGTTAGCGCGGCTACCACCCCTAACCCCTTCTGCCTACCAGGAGGGGAAACATGATATTTTGTTCCGCCTCCTGCCACGTTCCCCCTCCTCACGGGGAGGAGGGGGCAGGGGTGGTCGTCGAGCTTGTTCTCACGCATTCGTTATGCAACTTCTCTATAATCTCACTACCCAAAAAGTTCTCCGACAAACCCTTCGAAATAACGCGTCTCCCGCCGAAGGGATCCTTTGGTCCCATCTTCAAGGCCGAAAATTTCACGGCTTGAAATTTCGTCGTCAATACGGGATCGGCGCGTACGTTGTCGATTTTTATTGTGCGGAGGCGAGGCTTGTCGTTGAGGTCGACGGTCAGAGTCATTTCGAGCCGGGCGAACGGGAGCGTGATCTTGTTCGAACGAAGTATGTGGAGTCGAAGGGAATTGTCGTCGTTCGTGTCGCGAACGGCGACGTGTATGGCGATATGATGAAAGTGCTGAGAAGGATTGGGGCTGGGTTGCCGGTGAGGATCGTGGATAAAATTTTTGACGGCGCGGCGACCACCCCTGTCCCCTCCTGCCTATCAGGAGGGGGAACCTGTAAGGATGGGGACGAGAGCACCGACATCGACGCGAAACCGATATGACCCTCCGCGCCGCCAACCAATCAACCTCGCGACGGCTCCTCACTCGCCATCGCTCCAAGGTCGAGCACGCGCTCGTCGCGCTTGCCATGCTCGTGATCGCGACGATTTTTTTCGCTCGTGAATCGCACGCGCCGGCCCCCGTCCCATTCGTCTCGTCGGGCGAGCTCCGTGTCTGGTTCTTTGACGTCGGGCAGGGCGACTCCATCTTTATCGACACGCCGGACCACCACCAGATCCTCGTCGACGGCGGGCCGTCGCAGGAGGTGCTCTCCAAGCTTGGGGAAGTGATGCCGCCGTGGGACCGCTCCATCGACGCGATCGTTCTTACGCATCCGCACAAGGACCATGTGGCGGGACTCGTCTCCGTCCTCGAGCGATACGACGTCGCGGCGGTGTACGACGGCGGGGCGTTGTCGCACACCGGCGAGATGGACGCGTTCGAGGCAGACACGATCGCGGAGAACGCGGCCACGAAGCATCTCGTCGCGGGCGACCGCTTCGCGTACGGCGACGTGACGCTCGACGTTCTCGCGCCAACCCATCCGATCGACGGGACATTCCCGAAGGATCCGAACGAGGCGTCCGTCGTCATACTGCTCACCTACCATGACACGACGCTCCTCCTGACGGGCGACGCGCCGGCTGACGTGGAGCATGACATTCTCTCGAGCGTGGGCGATATCGACGTCCTCAAGGTCGGCCACCACGGCAGCCGCACCTCGTCGTCGACGGAATTTCTCGACGCGGTCACACCCGAGTTCGCGGTCATCTCCGACGGCGTCGACAACAGTTACGGCCACCCGCATCCCGCGACGCTCCAGCGGCTCGACGACCGGCACGTCCGCATTGAGCGCACCGACCTCGACGGCGACATCTTGCTGACGTCCACCGGAGGAGAGCCGACGGTCGAGCCGTCCCCCTTGCCGTTTTAGGCAAAACAGGCTAACGTGTAGGCAAATTCTTGATTCAATACTCGTATGGCCGAAATCCAAAAGACGCTCGTTCTCCTGAAGCCGGACGCCCTGCAGCGCGACCTCCTTGGCGAAGTGATCCGCCGCTTCGAGCTCAAGGGGCTCAAGATCGTCGGGCTCAAGCTGATCCGCCTTACCGACGAGATGCTCACCGAGCACTACGCGCACCTCGCGGACAAGCCGTTCTTCGGCTCCCTCAAGCAGTTCATGATGCAGACCCCGGTGGTCGGCCTCGTGCTCGAGGGCCTCGACAGCGTCGAGTCCGTCCGCAAGATCGTCGGCTCCACCAACCCGCGCGCCGCCGACGCCGGAACGATCCGCGCCGACCTTTCCATGAACGTCCCGAGCAACCTCATCCACGCGTCCGACTCCGCGGACAGCGCCGCAACGGAGGTGAAGCGCTTCTTCAAGGACGACGAGCTATTCGCCTACGAGAAGATCACGGACCGCTACCAGTTTGGCGAAGGAGTCTAAGAGAGGTTGCCGGTAGAAGGTCAAATGAAAAGGGCGGGAATGTCCCGCCCTTCGAAGTTTGGCCTTTTACGTTCAGGCCAAATGGGAGACACGGATGCGAGAACACACGGGACCCCCGTTTCCGGAACCGATGCTTGAGGATATCCAGCGGATGCCATACGGGACCCGCGAGGAGATCGAGGCGAAGAAGGCCGCGGCGCGGGTCTGGATCGTCCAGTTCTGCGAACGCGCGAGGTTCGTCCTGGACGCGCGGGACCTTCGGGCTCCGATCAGGACGCACGCGTACTGCTCGGAGAAGATCGACAAGGTCCGCCGGTATCTCACCGAGGCGGAAATTGACGCCGCGCTGTCGGGAAAGTAGGGTAGGGATTCCAACCAAGGAGGAAGATTGGAACGTCTGAAAGAGGTTCTTTCCTGGAACAAGGACTGGACCGGACTGCGGGACCCGTTCGCCACGCGAAAGCGCAAAAATTACCTAGAGAGCATCGAGGCGAAGAAGATCAAGCACGTGGCGAGCCGGGTGGCCGACGCGCGCGAGGGCCGCATGCATCTGGCGAAGGAAATCGCGTGGCCGATCGTCGACGAGCTTGAGATGATCGGCGAGGTGCTGGTCACTTCCAACCCGCTCGCGCTCCTTCGGCTTGCCGACAAGGCGGGCGACGACCGTCTTCATTTGCGCCAGCGGTTCGAGTCGGTTTGTCTGTTCGACCTCGGCCTCGCCGGGTTCGAGCTGGAGCGTCTCGACCCGATGCGACGCGTGGAGGACGACGTGCGGGCGATGATCAGCCTGCTTGACGCGCTTGTGTTCTCGGGCGCGACGGCCGGCCTCGACGTACACACGTACCACGACGCGGACGACGTATACCGCGTGAAGGGGATCAGCTATGGCGCGGCGACCCCGGAGAAGTATCCAAACCTTGCTCCGCGCAAGCATTACAGCCTGTGTCGGATCACAAACAAGGGAGTTACTCTCCGGTTCGAGGTCCGCGCGAAGGACCGATTCCGCACGGTCGTGAAGCTGTTGAAACAGGCAGTGTGGCCAAAGGAGGGCCAGGATCCGCTCGTCGTAAAGGACCGGTGCGGATTCAAGTTCGTGGTGCAGGATCTCGAGGCGGTGAAGACGCTTGTCGATGAGCTGCGTTGGAACTTGGAAGCGTGCGACGCGGTCGTGCTCGCCGACGGAGACAACCTGACGGTCGACACCGGGACGGCAGCGGATCCGAGCAATCCGCGCAGTTCGAAGAAGTACAAAAAGAAGCAGCTCGCCGTGTTCTGGCACGAACGATGGTACGAGTTCCAAATCGTCACGTTCGCCCATTACTACTCGGCGCGGTATTCGCTCGACGAGGAAAACCACGTCATCTACAAGCTCCAGCAGGGAGGAAAGGACGTCCTTCCCATGCTCTTCCGAGGCGACCTGTATCTGGAAGAAGGACGGTGGGACGATCCCGACCTGCAGAAGATGCTCTACGACCGCCAGCTTGAGAACCTCGGCTGGTTCCATCAGCGGCAGAAGCGCAACGGCAATGGCTCCAAGCACTGATCGCGACAGTCGCGATCTTTTTTCTTTGGCTTGGGGATAACTTTCGTTTGACACGATCTTTCATCGACGATACCTTGGGTACAGTATGACAAACGTCGCAGCAAACAATCTCACCGTCACGTGCCACAAGATTTGCGGTTACGTTTCGTTTGATTGGAAGTTGCCTGCGACGCCCGTTGTGCCGTGATCGTGAACCAGTCACATCCCCGCATCCCAACGAGCCGTCGCACCCCGCGACGGCTCGCTTTCTTTCTTTCTCCCCGGAGTTTCCTTGGACGACCTGCTCATTTTTCTCTCCCAGCTGTCGGAAGACACGCTTCGCCTGCTGCTCGACGGCCACGTCACGCTCTCGGGCGTCCGCCCGTCTGTCAACCCGCACCAGTCTCCTCCCGACTACGTGTCGGCGATCCTCAAGGAGGTCCGGCACATGGCGCCGGACCTGCAGACAAAGTTCCTTGGCGGCTCAATCACCATTCGCCAGGTGCGCACCGAGATGCTCGCGCGATCGGTCGCCGGAAACCGACTGACCCGTGCCGCCGCGGCGCTCTACGAGACCTGCTCGGTCGACCTCGCGACCATCTCCGCCCTCTGACCCTGCGCGTGTGCCGGGGTCTCTTTTCTTCCCACGTTTTCCCTCCTCATAGGGAGGAGGGGCTAAGGGCGGTCGTCGCGTTCATGTACTATATCCACGATATGAAAATCCTCCTCCTTCAATTCCGCCCCGATCCCGTGATGGCAGAGCACGAGCGAGAACTCGTCGTGCGCTTTTCCCATCGCCCCGCATCAGAGTTTGTCTCCGTCGACGCGACTGCCGAGCCGCTGTCCGTCGGCCTTCTCGACGGCGCGGACGCGATCGTTCTCGGCGGATCCGGCGACTACCTGATCTCGCGCGGAGACATCCCGGAGATTCTCTCCGCGCTCAAGCCCGTTCTCGACGAAGCTCGCCGCCGACGAATCCCCACGCTCGGCATCTGCTTTGGCGCGCAGATTCTCACTCATGCGTTCGGCGGCCGCGTCGAAAAGGACGAGTCCCGCGCCGAAGTCGGGACGTATCTCGTGACGAAGACCGAAAAGGGAAGCGCCGACGAATTGTTCCGCGACCTCCCTCCGAGCTTTGACGCGCAGCTCGGACATAAGGACCACCTTACGGTTCTCCCCGAGGGCGCGGTCCATCTGGCCTCGTCCGAGCGCAGCGTCCACCAGGCATGGAAGTTCCCCGACGCGCCGGTGTACGCGCTGACATTCCATCCCGAGCTTGACCAGGACGGCGTCCTGTACCGCGTCGACTATTACGCGACCGAGTACAAGCTAACCCCGGAGATCGTCGCGGGCATGAAGGCCGCGCTCCGACCAAGCCCGGAAGCCAGCACGCTGATCGCCAAGTTCCTCACGCTGTTTGCCTAAACCGTTCGGATCGCCTACACTACGGGCCATACCGAGCCATGGCGCAGTTGGTAGCGCGCTTGCCTGGGGGGCAAGAGGCCGTGGGTTCAAGTCCCGCTGGCTCGACCAAAAACGACCGTCTATTGACGGTCGTTTTTGTTGGGATATCCGTCGATGATGAGCAGAATCCATTGACAAAACCTCATTTTTATGATATTCTCTACCACGTTCGAGCATACGGATCATCCGCGTCCTTGCAACGTTTTTGGAGGCTTCATGCAAAATCTTGCTGGGATTCCACCTGAGCGATCGAATCCGATGGTTGCAAGGGAGCTCGTCGCTGCCGGTTGCGTCCCGTCCCTGGTGGCTGCTTTCATGAAAGGTCGTATTCCCGAGGTACCAACGAATCTGGTGGGGGTGTTGAACTTCGTGAATGGAACGACCGCGACGTTTACCCGGCAGTGGTATTACTGGTCGGTCCACGTCTCCCGGCCGCTTCCGTACGGGCCTGCCAAGAAGCTGAACGACCGCCTGGGCGGCGTCGTCCGCGTTAACGGATTCTCCGGCGGGACGAATGTCGACCGCGGCGGGTGCTCGAGCTGGCACGTGGACGATCAGGAGGGGTTGAAGGAACTGGTGGCCGTCCTTCGCGCACACTATGGCGAGGAGACCTCCTTCGGTCCGTCCGTGTCGCAGCTCGCCGAACGAGGTTTGCTGAACAACGCCATCTACGGATAGTCTGCGCGTCACGCGCGGGCGACATCGAGCGCGTTTTGCGCCACGTCGTCCCCGCGGGCGCGCTCTTTGTTTTTTCGGGCCGTTGCGCTACCATCCTTGCACTATGCGCCTCCACCGATTCATTCTCGACCTCGACCTTTCCACCGACCAGCTTGGGATTTCCGACCGGGAGGCGACGAACCAGATTCGGAACGTGTTTCGGATGGAGGCGGGGGACCCGTTCGTCGTCTGCGACGGGAAGGGGATGGAGGCGACCGTGCAGGTTATCTCCGACGATAAGACGATCGTTGCGAAGGTCGTCGATCGCCGATCCGTCGACACGGAGAGCGCGACGAAGGTCACGTTGTACTGCGCTGTGCTCAAGCGCGAGAACTTCGAGCTCGTCGTCCAGAAGGCCGTCGAGTGCGGCGTCGCGGCGATCGTTCCGGTGATCTCGTCGCGAACCGTCAAGCTCGGCGTGAAGCTCGACCGCCTCCAAAAGATCGCCACCGAAGCCTGCGAGCAAAGCGGCCGCGGCATCGTCCCCGAAATCGTCGAGCCCATGTCGCTCCGCCTCGCCATCGTCCACGCGAAATCGAACGCGACGAATTTTCTCTTCGAGCCCGGCTCCCCAGCCTTTCAGCCCTCTCAGACTTCTCAACCCCTTCAGCCCTCCTCGACCGGCCTCTTCATCGGCCCCGAGGGCGGCTGGGATCCCGCCGAGCTCGACCTCATGCGCGCCGCAAGTTTCACCGCCGCCAACCTCGGCCCCCGAATCCTCCGCGCCGAAACCGCCGCCATCGTCGCGACGTTCTTGGCGACAAGTGTAACGCAATAGCCTGTCGATATGGATTCGAAAAAACAAATCGACCCCCTGAACGCGATCTCCTGGCTTGTCGGCCTCAACCTCCTTTTCGTTGCCGTCCGAATCTTTCAGGCGATCGACAGAACGTCCCATTCCGTCTCGGACACGTTGATTAACTTCGTCCCGGTCGCGAGCGTCCTCGCCCTTGCGTTCATCCTCTTCCGCCGCTATATGACGAAGTTCAGCCGCTGCCCGTTCTGTTTCAAATTTCATAAAATCGGCGACGCGTGCCTTTCGCCAAAGAAAAAATCGTCCGATTAGGACGACAGCAGGCGCTTGAAAAGCGCCGGATAGTCGGTGTCCGTGAGAAGAACGATGGCGTCCGCCGCGTCGATCTCGTCGTTCGTCTCCATCTCGACGAGAAAATTGACGGGGGCGAGGCCGGTGGACGCGACGGGGATGACGCGGATGCGCGCGTTTCGGACGCGTTTGGCGAGAGCGATTTCTTCCTCTCCGCCTCCGATCAGGACGGCGACGGACACGCCCGCCAGCACGGGTTCGGCGCCGCGCTGTATGATGCGCAGGCGCGACGGAGGCAGCAGCCGCGACGTGATCGCGACGATGTTCGGATGATCCGCGACGATGAGAGTTCCGTCTGACGCGTTGATGCCGGCGGCAAGTTCGCGGACGGCCTCATGGATGACCTCGGCCTCGCGAAGCTCGCCCTGGTTGGAATCGATCGGACTGGTTGGGGCGGATACGATGAGAAGAACGTTCATGTGGAATCCTTTGTGCGCCGGGAGGATAGCGCGATGTGGACGAGGTGTCAACGCGCGTGGTATCATTCAAGTACAATCGATCATATCCAGAGCGCAGCGAGGGAACGAGCCCTGTGACCTGCCGGCAACCCTTCGACGAACGCGTCGAAATCGGTGCTAATTCTCGCCCACGCTTGGGAAAGATAATTCATTTTATTCGCTCCCTCTTTGGGAGCGCGTTTTCGTTATGAGCCATATTCCGAATCTTTATTCCGTCGAGTCCGTCACGAGCGGGCATCCCGACAAGGTGTGCGACCAGGTAAGTGACGCGGTGCTGGACGCGTGTCTGCGGCAGGATCCGCGGAGCCGCGTGGCGGTCGAGTGTTTTGGCGCGGCGGAGTTGTTCGTCGTCGGCGGGGAAGTGACGACCGGTGCCGTCGTCGACTACGAGGCGATTGCTCGCGCGACGATCAGGGCGATCGGGTACGACGAGCCGGCGCGCGTGATCGTGAGCGTGGTTCAACAGTCGCCGGACATTGCGCTTGGGGTGGACACGGGCGGCGCGGGTGACCAGGGGATCATGTACGGGTACGCGACCAACGAGACGCCGGAGTTTTTGCAGCGCGGGGTGGTGACGGCGCACGCGTTGACGCGCGGGCTTGAGGCGTTGCGTCGCGAGGGCGGCGTGCGTTGGCTGCGGCCGGACGGGAAGGGACAGGTGACCGTCGAGAACGGCGAGGTGCGGACTGTCCTTGTGAGCACGCAGCACGCGGCGGAGGTGGGGCAGGATGAGATCCGACGGACGATCGTCGACCGCCTCGTTCGTCCGCTCGGCCTGCGCGACGACATCGAGATCCTCGTGAACCCGACCGGCTCGTTCGTGCGCGGCGGGTTCGACGCGGACACGGGGCTCACCGGGCGCAAGATCATCGTGGACACCTACGGCGGGTTCATCCCGCACGGCGGCGGCGCGTTCTCGGGAAAGGACGCGACCAAGGTCGATCGCTCGGCCGCGTACATGTCGCGGCTCGTGGCCAAGAACATCGTCGCGCGCGGCGACGCCAGCGAGTGCCTCGTCTCCGTCGCCTACGCCATCGGCCGCGCAGAGCCCCTCATGGTCTCGGCCCGCGACGAGAACGGAAAGGACATCTCCGCCCTCGCCCGCGCCTTCGACTTCCGCCCCGCGGCGATCATCGAGCGCCTGCGATTGCGCGAGCCGGTGTTCCAGGGCACCGCGTCGTACGGGCACTTCGGGAAGCCAGGTTTCTCGTGGGAGGAGGTTGTGGTAGGCTGACGTCATGCCCGACATCTTCTCCAAGGAAAAGCGCAGCGAGGTCATGTCGCAGATTCGCTCGAAGAATACCACGGTCGAGCGCGTGGTGTTTTCGTTTTTGCGGAAAGAGAAGATTTATTTTCGGCGGCATTACGACCGGGTGGTCGGCTGCCCGGACGTGGCAATTCCGTCGCGGAAGGTGGCGATCTTTTTGGACGGCGATTTCTGGCACGGGCGAAATGCCGCGACGCGACTCCCGAAGCTGAACGACTGGTGGCGCGCGAAGATCGAGCGGAACATGAGGCGCGACAAGGCTTCACGGGCGGCGCTTCGGAAGGCCGGGTGGAGCGTGTTGAAAGTCTGGGAGGGCGAGCTGATGCGGAAGCGGACGCGGGAGAAGTGGTTGGAAAAGATCCGCGCGCATCTGGCATCGGCTGGGGCGCCGCGACCGTGGTTTGTGTATGTCCTGCGGTGCGTCGACGGGACGCTGTATACGGGGATCACGACGGATCTCGACCGTCGTCTCGCGGCGCACAACGGCGGGACGGGCGCGAAGTATACGCGGGGACGGGGACCTGTCGAGATTGTCTGGTCGAAGGAGGCGAAGGACGGGACGACCGCGCGGAAACTGGAGGTTTCGCTGAAGAGGCTGCCGAGGAAGGAAAAAGAACGATTTATCACAATGATATGAAAACCATTTCCGTGCGGGAGCTGAAGGAACGCCTCAGGAATCCGGCGCCGGGGAACAGCATCCTGATCGACGTTCGGTCGCCGGAGGAATATGCCGGAGGTCACATTCCGTCGGCAGTCAACCGCCCGATCGGAAGCCTGGCAATTTACGAGGAGGCGTTGCGCGCGTACGACCACGTGTATGTCCATTGCCTGACCGGCGGGCGCAGCGGACGGGTGTGCGCGCGGCTCAACGAGATCGGTCTGCCGGACGCGTCGAGCGTCGAGGGCGGCGTGACGGCATGGGCGGCGGCCGGATATCCGACGGAACGGTAATCGCGTCCCGATGAAACTCGGCCGCGCCCGTTGACGCTTCGGTCCATTTCGGCTACCGTTCGATTGCCCAGCAACGGAGGGCTCTCATGCCGGAACAGCTTGGAATTGCCTTTGGGACGTCCGTCCCAACGACCGACTTGACCAGGGTTCGTCTCCCAAGGCCGCCCTCGCTCACCACGGTGTGCGGGATCAGCTGCGGGATGAGCGCGCGGCACTTTTTCGGGACGCTCGAGGCGGAGCGCGTCACGATGCTCGTCGACACGCGCCAGACCGCGACGTACCGCGACGCGCGGTTCGCGTACCGCGACGATCTCGCCTATGCCTGCGAGCGGCACGACGTCGGCTGCGCGCATATCGCGGAGCTCGCGCCGACGGCCGACCTGCGCGCGGCGTACCACAAGGTCGCCGACGGCAAGTCGGCCGGACGCGAGGATCGCGCCGTCGCCTGGACGGCGTTCCTTCACGGGTACGCGCGGCCCGTCGTGAAGGACCGGAAGGTTCTGCGGGACGGGTCGCCCCTGCGCGAGCTCCTCTACGGCTCGCACGAGCGCATCGCGTTCCTGTGCGCGTGCCAGCACCATGAGGACTGCCACCGGCGCGTGTTGCTCGGCATGATCGCAAAGCACGTCGACGGGGTCGCGGTCGCGCATCTCTCGCCCGAGAACGTCGGAGGAATCGCGCCGCAGCTCAAGAGTCCACGCCGGTACCTGCTCGAGGCGATCCCGGTCGCGAACGTTTCCGCGTCCCACATGCCGGGCCGGAGGACGGCGTGACCGTGCGCGCGGTCGTTCTCTCGAGGACCGAGATGTCGGGCGGGACGTTCTGCGGGTGCGCGGCAATCGAGCGGGAGGGATCCTGGGAACAGGTACGCGTGCTGTCATCCGCGGGAATGCACCTGCATCCGAGTCTCTTCGGGATCGCAGGAGCGTCGGTCCGGAATCTCTGGAGGCCCGGTCGGATCATCCAGATGCCGGAACCCGTCCGCTCCCATCCGCGCATGACGCACCCGGAGGACCGTCTGGTGGACTTGGGCGCGATCAGGTTCCTTGGGATGGCGAACGAACCGACGATTCGCCGGTATACCGCCGCATTCACGTTCGAGACCGTCCAACTCCTGTTTCCGAACGTCTTCCGCCAGGACAACGACAAGGCGTATGCGCACGGATTTATGTCGCATCCGCGTTCCGTCGGGTACGTTCCCTGCGAGAAGCTGACGGTCGGAGACGACGAATACGCGGAAGTTATCGTTCCGGGAGATGGAAGGCTGGTCTGCAAGGTCAAATCGGAGATATTCCTCGCGAAGATTCGAGGCGGTTCCATGCCACCCGGTTCCGTGTGCCCCGCGAGCCTGGCGCGCCTCGGCCTCGCGAACCAGACCGACTGGGAAGGCCGCTTCAATCCGCCGCGCTGCTACGTCATGCTGACCGGAACCGTCCGGTAGCGCTC
Source organism: Candidatus Uhrbacteria bacterium (assembly GCA_023246275.1). Lineage (GTDB taxonomy): Bacteria > Patescibacteriota > Patescibacteriia > UBA9934 > GWF2-40-263 > YC12-FULL-57-11. The sequence goes on along the minus strand of JAHFIS010000002.1, from coordinate 2,541 downwards.
CGGCCCGATTCGCTCGGGCCGTTTTTCATTGTTTTCGGACATGGTAGGATGGCGGTGTTAGTAATTTTTCTATGGACATTGAATACGAGGCGACATTCGAGAAGGTGGACAAGGACGGGGTCCGCGCGAGACTGCGCGCCGCGGGGGCGAAGCTCGTGAGGCCGGAATTTACCCAGCGGCGCGTCGTCTTTCATCTGCCGAAGGGCCATGAGATCCCGGGCGGGTGGCTTCGGGTGCGGGACGAGGGCGACAAGGTGACGATGAGCCTGAAGATCGTGACCGGGACGGCGATCGAGGACCAGAAGGAAATCTGCCTGAAGGTCAGCGACTTCGAGGCGGCGGTCGAGCTGCTCAGGCTCGTCGGGGCCGAGAAAAAGTCCTATCAGGAAACGCGCCGCGAGCTGTGGGCGCTTGACGGGGCAGACGTGACCATCGACGAGTGGCCGTTCCTGGAGCCGTTCGTGGAGGTCGAGGCGCGCGACGAGGCAGCGGTGCGTTCGGCGTCCGAAAAGATCGGGTTCGATTACGCGAACGCGCTGTTCTGTTCGACCGACACGCTGTACGCGCGCAAATACGGGATTAGGGAGGAACGCTTTAACGACCATTCTCCGCTGGTCGTGTTCGACATGGAGAATCCGTTCGTATAAAAATAACCCTTGACGCGAATCGAACCGGGCGTACAATGCTCCTCGGCCAAAACGGCTCAGGAGCATTTGCATGTCCGCGTCCATCCGCATTCCGTCCCGCATCGCGCTCACCATCCTTCTTGCTCGCGTCCCGTTGGCCGCCGGTCTCCTCTACTCGGGAGATCCCAGCCTCGCCGTGGCCCTGCTGTTCTGCTCCGAGCTTCTGCTCGTGGCAACGATCGCCCTGCCGCGGCCCTGCCCCCGTCCGGTTTCCCGGTAACCGTGCCTCGTCCGACTGATCGGACGGGGGATTTTTCGTTTTGGGGAGATGTCTTGCGCGAATCGATCCCGCGGAGTAGGTTGAATTTCCGGAGGACAATCGAAAATGAAAAAGTTTCTCAACCTCGCTCGAATCGGCGTCACGATCCTTGCGTATTTGATCGTTCTGTTCTTCTGCGTCTATCTGCCGGGAATGATGGATCGCATCGCGATGGCGCTGACGCGGGTCGGCATGCCCGAGCGTCGGCGGCGGAACGCGTCGCACGTCGCGGAGTCGGGAGCGCGGCTGCAGGGCGTCATTCGGCTGATCATGGGCACGGACATCCACGTTCATTTCCCGAATGACGCGCGAGCCAGCCTTGGCGACATCCCGTTCGTGTACCTGTCCAACCATCGCTCCGCCATCGACGGCGTGTTTCTTCCCGCCGCCACCGTGCGCGCCGGGCACGCGAACATCCGCTGGGTCGTGAAGCAGGGGGTGCTCAAGATCCCGCTCATTGCCGGACTGATGAGGGGGTGCGGGTACGCGATCATTATCCGGAGCAAGGACATGAAGGACCTGCCGACCGAGACGCGCCGGCGATTCAATCGCCTGGCAATGCGCAGGTTCTACCGCCTGGCGCGCATCGAGGACGCGTGCGTCGGCCTGTTTCCCGAAGGCGAGCGGTTCGTCGGCGCAAAGAAGGGGGCCCGGAGAAGATCCGTCGGCGACCCGGGCGCGGGAATGAAGAGCTTCCGCGAGATGTGCGCGGAGCTTCCGGGCCACGGTGTCGCCGTCGTAACCGTCCTCTGGCCCATTCCCCCTGGCGGCAAGACCGTATTCGACACGGCGGACCTCTGCGACCGCATCGTCGACGTCACGGTTGAGTTTCACCCCCACGTGAACCCCGAGGACGCGGACCAATTCCTCGAGGACGCCTACGACCGCATGGACCGCGAATTCGAAAAGCGCTTCGCTCGCTCGCCCGCGTAAGGCGAGCTTTTATATTTCGTGAAACCTTGATCCGTTCGACCGATAGCCGGCGACGAAAACGCCCCATGCCGCAAGGGTCAATGTCGCGCCTATCACCGTCGGCGCCGACGAGCTGTATGCCGCGGCCGCGCCCCCGAACAGGCCGGGAAGGAACTGGCCGAACGAGGCGACGGACTGGTTGATACCGAGGATCTCGCCCTGCGACTCGTGGTCGGCGGTTGCGGAAATGAGCGCCATGACGTTCGTCGAGACCAGCCCCTGGAAAATAGCCATGAACGGGAACACGAGGAACATCGTCTTCATGTGCGACGGGAGCAGGACGAGGATGAGCGTCGCGGCAAGGCCGACCGGCGCGACGCGGAGGACGGACGCGGGAGAGAACCGGTCGGCGATCGGTCGGGCCACGAGGCCCTGCGACAGCGCGATGCAGATGCCGATGAATCCGAACACGTCGCCGATCGCGCCCTGTGACAGGTGGAACCGGTCGATGAGGTACACCTGGATGTACGAGGTGTACGTCGTGAATCCGAGCACGAGCAGGAACTGGACGAGGAACAGCAGCCGGACGCGCGGCATCGTGAATGCGAGCCGAATATTTTCCGCGCCGGTCGAAAGGGTTACCGGGGTCTTGCGCTTCGTCCTCAGCGTCTCGGCGAAAAAGAG
>JAHFIS010000151.1 GCA_023246275.1 Candidatus Uhrbacteria bacterium | reverse complement strand
GGTTTACCGTCGCCGACATCAACGCGGCGACGGCGATCGGCTATGCGGCCTACAGCGGATTTGACCTTACGGCGTACCCCGCGATAACCAAATGGCTCGAGACGGTCACGTCGCGACCAGCGTATCTCGCGGCCAAGGCATAACGACTATGGAAGCATTGAAGATTTCCGGACTGAAAAAAACGTACAAGACGGGAACCCAGGCGCTCAAAGGGATCAATCTGACCCTGGAGGCCGGATCGATCACGGCGCTTCTTGGGGCGAACGGGGCGGGCAAAACGACGCTGATCGCGATCCTCACCGGGCTGGTCAACAAGTCCGACGGGTCGGTTTGCGTCTTTGAGCACGATATTGATTCGGATCCGCAGGCCGTCCGTTCGATGATCGGAGTCGTCCCCCAGGAGTTCAATTTCAACATCTTTGAGAAGGTCGAGGATATCGTCGTCAACCAGGCGGGCTACTACGGCGTGCCACGTGACAGGGCGAAGGTCCGTACGGAATTCCTTCTCAGGGAACTCGGACTGTGGGACAAGCGGAAATCGGTCGGACGCACCCTTTCGGGCGGGATGAAGCGCCGCCTGATGATCGCCCGCGCCCTGGTCCACGAGCCGAGGCTGCTTTTGCTCGACGAGCCGTCCGCGGGCGTGGACGTCGAGCTGCGCCACGGGATGTGGGAGTTCATCCGCAAGATGCATGCGGCCGGAACGACCGTCATCATGACGACGCATTATCTCGAGGAGGCGGAAAACCTGTGCGAGAACGTCGTGATCATGAAGAAGGGAGAGATCATCAAGTCGGGAGCGGTGAAGGTCCTGCTGCGCGACGCGAAGGAGCAGTCGTTCGTCGTGACGGTCGTCCGACCGACCGGAACTGAGGAAATCATTGGCGTTTCGCTTGTGGATGGGCAGTCGGTCACGGACTACGTACAAAAACTTGCCGCGGAAGGGACGTTCGTGCGCGACATTCGTCCGAAAGCCAACCGGCTTGAGGAACTGTTCTTGGAAGTGAACTCATAGCTATGCAATTCCAAACATCCTGGATCGCCTTCCTGACCATTGCGCGCAAGGAGGTCGGCCGTATCTTCCGCATCTGGACGCAGACGCTCCTTCCGCCGATTATCACGCAGTCGCTGTACTTCGTGATCTTCGGCGCCTTCCTCGGACAGCGCATCGGCCAGGTTGGAGGGACGACCTACGCGGCCTTCCTTGTCCCGGGCCTCGTGCTCATGTCCGTCGTCACGAACGCGTTCACGAACGTCGCCAGCTCCCTGTTCAGCACGAAGTTCATGCGCAACATCGACGAGATGCTCGTGGCTCCCGTTTCGCCGGGCGTTCTCCTCGCGGGATTCTGTTCGGGCGGGATCGTTCGTTCGATTTTGGTAGGAATCATTGTCTTCTGCGTCTCGACCTTCTTTGTCCCGTCGACCTTCGCGCACCCATGGGCAATTATTGTGTTCGGTCTACTGACCGCGTTCGTCTTTTCCTTGTTCGGTTTCCTCAACGGCCTGTTCGCCCGAAAGTTCGATGACGTCAGCATCATCCCGACCTTCGTCCTCACTCCCCTCACCTATCTCGGAGGCGTGTTCTACGACGTCTCAAGCCTCCCGCCGTTCTGGCAGCACGTGGCAAGGCTCAATCCGCTCGTTTACGCGGTCGACGGGTTTCGCTACGGATTCTCCGGCATCGCATCGACCCCGGTCGCGGAAAGCGCGATCGTGCTGACCGTCCTTACGATCGTCATGGCCGCCGGTCTCCTCGTCTGCGTCCGACGCGGAATCGGGCTGCGGGACTAACTCATTCGACGGACACGATCATGCATTCGATCCGTCCGGCCGGACTTTCATACACGATGCGATCACCTGCCACATGGCCGATCAGCGCCTTGCCGATAGGCGACAGATACGAGATCCGACCGCGCAGCGGATTGGCCTCTTGGGATCCGACGACCTCCAGAACGGAACGTTTCGATCCTGACGACTCGACGACGACGCGCGAACCGATACGAACGCGGCCGTCGGTCGTCTCGGACTGGTCGATCGGGATCGCGGTCGCAAGGCGCTGTTCGAGGGAAGTAATCCGATTGTTGATCCTTCGCAGCTCGAACTTGGCATAGCTGTACGCCGCGTTCTCGGACAGGTCCCCCATCGCCGCGCACCGCCGAAGCTCCTCGGCGGCCACCGGGCGCTGTCGCTGCTCCAGATCGACGATTTCCTCCCGCATCCGCTGGATTTTCGCGGGGGTCAGATAGTCGTCATGGACCTTCTTCGTCTGCGCGAGCGTTTCGGATTTTCTCGTCGGAAGTCTCATAGATCCTTAGTATATCATGCCATTTGCTTGACAGTAACGCCGAAAAAAGGTATTATTCCGCCTGATTCGTCCCGACCCTCATGGCGGGATGACAAGACTCGGACCGCGTACGTCAACGATTAAGGTGACAACGACGGAGTCGGGTCACCTATTTATTATGACGAATACGCAAAGCCCTTCCAACGAAGGGTTCTACGGCCTTGGCATTGCGCCGAGTCTTCTCGAGGTTTTGGCCAAACTTAA
>JAHFIS010000033.1 GCA_023246275.1 Candidatus Uhrbacteria bacterium | reverse complement strand
CATCGTGAACCAGTCCAAGAAGATGGGCGCGTCGCTCGACTGGAGCCGCGAGGCGTACACGCTCGACGCGAAGCGCAACCACGCGGTGAACGTCGCGTTCAAGAGAATGTACGACGACGGCCTCATCTATCGCGGCCACCGAGTGATCAATTGGGACCCGGTTGGGCAGACGACCATCTCCGACATAGAGATCGTGTACAAGGAGGTCGAGGCGACGCTGTACACGTTCCGCTACGCGAAGGACTTTCCGATCGCGATCTCGACGACGCGTCCCGAGACGAAGGTCGGTGACACGGCCGTGGCGGTGCATCCGGACGACGAGCGTTACGCGGCGTTCGTCGGGAAGACGTTCGAGAACGTCCCGTTCGCCGGGACGACCATTTCGATCACGGTCGTCGCCGACAAGGAGGTCGACCCGGCGTTCGGAACGGGCGCGCTCGGAGTGACCCCGGCGCACAGTCTCGTCGACGCGGACATCGCGGCGCGGCACGGGCTTGCGATGAGGCAGGTGATCGGCGCGGACGGGCGGATGACCGCCGAGGCCGGGACGCTGGTCGCGGGACAGACGACGAAGGAAGCGCGCGAGACCGTCGCGGCCTGGCTTCGCGAACAGGGTCTCGTCGAGAGAGAAGAGAAGACGATGCAGAACCTCGCGACCGCGGAACGGTCGGGAGGAACCGTCGAGCCGATCCCGATGCTGCAGTGGTTCATGGCCGTCCGCAAGGAGTTCGAGCGCAACGGAAAGACCGTCACGATGTGCTCGATGATGCGCGAGGCCGTCGAGTCGGGCAAGACGAAGATCGTCCCGGAACGCTCCGAGAAGACCTTTTTTCAGTGGGCCGACAATCTCCGAGACTGGAACATAAGCCGCCAGCTTTGGTACGGCCACCGCGTCCCGGTGTGGTATCGCAACGATGACACGTTCGTGGGCGTCGAGGCGCCCGAAGGCGACGGATGGACCCAGGATCCGGACACGCTCGACACATGGTTTTCCGCGGGAATGTGGACGTTCACGACGCTCGGCTGGCCCGAAAAGACCGTCGACCTTGCGACGTATCACCCGACGTCCATCCTCGAGACCGGATACGACATCCTGTTCTTTTGGGTCGTTCGCATGATGCTCATGACCGCGTACCTGATGGACGAGGTTCCCTTCAAGCTCGTCTATCTCCACGGCCTCGTCCGCGACGAGCAGGGACGCAAGATGTCCAAGTCGCTCGACAACATCATCAACCCGCTCGACATGATCGCCAAGTACGGCGCGGATGCGACACGCCTGTCGCTTGTCATCGGTTCGACGCCGGGGAACGATTCGAAATTGTCCGAGGAGAAGGTCGCTGGATATCGCAACTTCACGAACAAGCTCTGGAATATCTCTCGCTTTGTTCTTTCGTCGGTCGATGAAATCCAAGTTCCCCCTCCTCATAGGGAGGAGGGGGCAGGGGTGGTCGTCGCGACGACTCCCGCCGACCGCTGGATCCTCTCGCGCCTCGACGCGGTCGTCGCGTCCGTCACGCGCAAGCTCGAGGCGAACGAGCTCTCGGCCGCGGGCGAGGAGCTGCGCGACTTTACGTGGAACGACTTCGCGGACTGGTATCTTGAGATTGCGAAAATCCAGAAGGGTTCGGAGGCCACAGGCGGGAAGGCCGGAGGGACGGACGCAATCTTGATGACCGCGCTCGAGACCCTGATGAAGCTTTGGCATCCGTTCATGCCATTCGTGACGGAGCAGATCTGGTCGTCGTTTAGGGGGACGACGCTCATGGTGGAGGCGTGGCCAATCGTCGAGAATCGTCGCGACGAATCAGCCGAGCGCGAGTTCGCCGTCGTCCAGGACGTGGTGACGACGATCCGGAACATCCGCGCGACGCAGCGTATTGAGCCGGCCAAAAAGGTTGCGGCCACGGTCAACGACGCGACGGTGCTCGCGCATGCCGACGTCATCAAGTGGCTTGCTCGTCTCGAAGACCTTTCCATCAGCGACAAGCCCGGCATCCAGCTCGTCCTCGGCGACATGGACGTCGCCGCCGAGCGCGCCCGCCTCGAAAAGGAGCGCGACGAGCTCTCCGCGTACGTCGCGTCGACCGACGCCAAGCTCGCGAACGTCGAGTTCGCGTCGAAGGCCCCGGAAAAAGTCGTCGCCGGCATGCGCGCCAAGCGCGACGAGGCGAAGGCGAAGCTCGATGCGATCATGACTCAGCTCTCGTCTTAACGCGACGACCACCCCTGACCCCTCCTGCCTGTCAGGAGGGGAAACGCATGAACATATGACGACGTTGCAACAAGCCAAACAACTGATTCTCACCGAGCTCAAGAAGGCCGTCGGCAAGGAGTACACGCCGATCGTCGACGACCTCTCGTATCCTCCCGACGCGAAGCTGGGCGACCTTTCGTTCGCCTGCTTTTCGCTGGCAAAGGGGCTCAAGCGCAACCCGGTGGAGATCGCGACCGAGATCGCGGCGAAGATCGGGCCGAAGGGGTTCATCCGGTCGATCGCGTCGGCCGGGCCGTACGTGAACTTCTCGCTCGACGACGCGGCGTTCTGCGGCGCGGTCGTTGAGGAGGTCGCGGAGGAAAAGAATGGATACGGCACGAGCGACGTCGGGGCGAAGAAGCGGATCATGGTGGAGTATGCCCAGCCGAACACGCACAAGGAGATCCATGTCGGGCATTTGCGCAACTTTACCGTCGGCCAGACGGTCGTGGACGTCCTTCGGGCGAACGGCTACGACGTGATTCCGACCTCGTACATCAACGACCTCGGGGCGAACGTCGCGCGCTGCGTCTGGGCCGTGAAGAACGTCGCGGGCGGGATCGTCCCGGAGGGCGAGGACCGTATTTCTTTCCTGCAGAGAATGTACGTAGAGGCGACGTCGCGCGGCGAGGCGGACGAGGCCGTACGAGCCGAGGTGTCGCAGATCCAGCGCGACCTCGAGGAAGGGAAGGGCCCGGCGCTCGCGACCTGGAAGAAGACGTGGAAGTGGTCGGTCGCGTATATCAAGGCGATCTTCAAGGACCTCGGCCTGCCGATCGACGTCTGGTATTTCGAAAGCGACCTTATCAAGGACGCCAAGCGCACCATCGAGGATCTCGTCCGCCGCAACATCGTCACGTCAAGCCAGGGCGCGTGGATCGTGAACCTCGAGGCCGAGGGGCTCGGGGCGAACCTGCTCGTGAAGACGGACGGGACGCTTCTTTACAACGCGAAGGATATCGTGCTCGCGCTCCGCAAGGAGGAAGACCAGCATCCGGCGCGGTCGATCTACGTCATCGACGCCCGCCAGTCGCTCGCGATGCGGCAGCTGTTCGCGACGCTCAAGCGGATGGGATTCACCAAGGATCTTCAACATCTCTCGTACGAGTTCGTCACCCTCAAGGACAGCGCCATGTCGGCCCGCAAGGGAAACGTGGTCCGGTACGAGACGTTTCGCGACGAGATGGTCGCGATGGCGGTCGCGGAGACACGGAAGCGCCATGCGGACTGGAACGAGAAAAAGGTCGCGAAGACGGCCCGCGCCGTCGCCTTCTCCGCGCTTCGGTTCGGGATGCTGAAGCAGGACCTCGACAAGAAGATCACGTTCGACATGGCGGAGGCGATGAGCTTCGAGGGGTTTACCGGCCCGTATCTGATGTATTCGTTCGCGAGGATGAGGAGCATTTTGAAGAAGGGGGCGAAGGGGGCGAAGGGGCGAAGGGGCGAAGGCTCGAAGAGCCGCGGGTGGGTTCCGGCGGAACATGCGCTGGTCCTGGCGCTTGCGAAGTATCCGGAGGTCGTGTTCGGGGCGGGGCAGACGATGCGGATATCGACGATCGCGCAGTACCTATTCGACCTGTGCCAGGTCTTCTCGACCTTCTACGAGAATGCGCCGGTGATCTCGGCCGAGGCCGACGTGCAGGCTTCGCGTCTCGCGATCGTCGAGGCGGCGGCGCAGACGCTGCAAAACGGCCTCGCGCTGCTGGGGATCGAGACGGTCGACGAGATGTAATCGGGACGGAACGAAAAAGAGCTCCTAGTCGGAGCTCTTTGCGCTGATGAGGTGCATGCGGAGCTGGATGAGGCCGAGCGCCATCAGGAAGTAGGCGGTGAGATAGACGAGGTCGCCGTATCCGCTGACCCCCCATGTGCCGTTCGTGGCCTGGTACAGGAAGTTATAGTCGGCAAGGTACTGGACGGCGAGCGCGGCGAGGATGAACAGGACCTTCGTCTTCATTATCCCGCCGAGCGTCTTGCGCGACAGCAGGTAGGCGAGGAGCGCGACCGACACGTAGAACGCCTGGCCGAGCGGGTAGCCGAAGTCGAGGAAGGTCTTCAGCGGCGCGGACCAGTCGAACTCGTAGCCGACGAGAAAGTTATAGTAGGAAAGGCCGAGGACGGCGATCGGGATGATCGTGTATTGGATCTGGCCGACGAACGATTTCAGCGAAAGCTTGATTCCCGAGGCCTTTGCGAGCATCAGGATGCCGTACGTATACAGCGGGATGCTGCCGAAGTATCCGAGGTCGGCGAGCGACGGGTAGGGCATTTCGACTCCCGCGAACAGGTTGTAGTAGCTGAACACGCTCTGTCCGAGCACCTGGAAGAGGAGCCCCGCCGCAAGCGCGCCGATGGCGCGTCCCATGACGCTCCTCAGCCCGCCCCATGACTTCGAGATGACGAGCCCCCAGATTCCGCCCCAGAGCGCGACGGCCTGGTACGACGCCCCCCACTGTCCCTTCGCGACAAGCGCGGCGTCGGAGTTTCCCATGGACGTGTTGACCATCCACCAAAGCAGAAGCCCGACGAACAGAAGCCCGGCGACGATCGATGCCCAGTCCGTTTCCTGCGGCGTTGTTTTTTCTTCGGTCATATTACGACCCCAGTGTATCACGATTTCGGTCGTCGATCCACGCGACGCGATATTTCCGGAGGTAGTGGCTCGGATGGAATCCGCGCTTGCACGTCTTCAGGCCCTGGAGTCCGAGGTCCTGCTGGTAGTTGAGGTACTCGCAGCCGGTCGCGGCCAGCGACAACGCCGTTTCCCGCATCAAATATTGGTAGATGCCCACGCACCGCGTCGGATCCGCCTTCTCGAAGTGAAGCATGCCATGCGGCCCGTGCAGCCGCTCGCTGATCGTGAATCCGGCAAGGGACCCGTCCACGAACACGCCGAGTCCGATGAGCGGCTTGGCTGTGGATAACTCGAGCGCCTGAGACATCGCCCGGAACTCGTTTCGGACGCTCTCGTCCGGAAGGTTTTTGCGCCGCGCCCAGGCAAGAAAGAACTCCGTGAGCGACTCGCGGGTTGTCGCGTCGCGCAGGTCGAGCGTTCGCGTTTCGGCGACGTAGGACTTTTGGAACCGCGTGACCAAATTTCGGTTCGCCTTTACGCGGCTTCCGGACAGGGAGATGAGCCGTTCGATGGAAAGGATGTAATCGTGGTTGTCCGGATCCTCGGTGATCCGGAACCTGTCGGCGCTCATGTCGCCAAGAGACGAGTGAGGAAGAAGCTTGATTTCGGGCTCAATCCCTTCCTTTGCCATGTGGGAGAGAAGGGCCGAGGCCGTCTTTGCCGCGTCGTTCGAGCCAAGAAACGAGTAGAACGGCTTGCCGGTCACGTAGTCTTCGAAGCGAACGACAAGGTTGCCGTTCAGCATGCAGGTCGCGACCGATCCCGAGGTATTCCAGGCAAACAGGCTCGTAAAGTTGAAATCCGAATACGGGTCGAATTGCCTGGCAATCGCCTCGATGTGTTCTCGGTGCCCTATGGATAGAGGCTCGAAAATGGGGAATTCGGAAGGCATGGCGACATCTTACGCGCACGTCGCGTTTCCAGGCAAATCAAATCGTGGTATAGTGGAAGAAAGATATGGTTGGAACACAACAGCTCGTCACGCGCATCATCAAGGACCAGGAGCTCGTCATCGGGCCCCTTGCTTGGCGCGAGGCGGGCAAGGTCGCGGGGCTGAAGATCAGCGCGGACCACGCGGTCAGGGTGGACGGGGATTCCCGCGCGATCCTCTCGGGGCTCGTGAGGCGGTACGAGGGGCTGTTCGGACCGGCGTCGGTGGCGGTATGCCGCGACGCGGTGCGGTCGATGATCGGGCGCGTCCCGGACGCGGACGTCCCGGAAATTTTGAAATAGCATTACGCGCTGATTTTTCGCTATGGGAAAGAAGGGAACCGAGGAGATTTCGACGGACGACGTGAACCGCGAGCTGTACGTCCGCAACGCCGAGCTCGCGGTGCGCAACAAGACCCTTTCGCTCCTGCACAAGATCGACGACGTGACGGAGCGCACCCTCGAGACGGACGAGATGGTCGACGAGATCGTGCACGCGCTGGACGCGGAATTTTCGTATCCGTTCGTCGCGATCGGCCTGTGCGACGAGAAGGGACGGCGGCTGGTCTGGAAGGCGTTCGCCTGCATCGACGGGAAGTCCTGCCCGTTCCTTCCGGTCCAGAACATGAAGCCGCTGGGGCTTGCGTCGCGCACGAACGCGATCGCGCTCGCGATTCGCTCGCGCCGCCGCCGCGTGGCAAGCACGCTCGCGAGCGTTCTCTCCCCGTCGATTCCGGAAGAGCACGTAAAGACGTTCGTCAAGGCGTCCCGGGTGAAGAGCACGCTCGTGCTCCCGCTCGTTTCCGCCGAGCGCCCTGTGGGCGCGCTGATCGTCGGGATGGACCGCTCCAGCCGAGAGCTCACGGCCTACGAGCGTGACACCTTTTCCTCGTTGCTCGGTCCGATCACCATCGCCATCCAGAAGGCCGAGACGTACGCTCGGCTGCAACGGACGACGAAGCAGCTGCGCGAGGCCAACCACAAGCTGCGCGCGCTTGACGCGATGAAGACCGAGTTCCTGTCGATCGCCTCCCACCAGCTGCGCACGCCGCTCGCGGTGATGAAGGGGTACATCGGCCTGCTGAAGGGAGGTCTTCTCGGGGCGCTCCAGCCGAAGCAGGACGAGACGCTCGGGAAGATGCAGGACGGAACGGAGCAGCTCATCCTTCTGGTCAACCACCTGCTCGACGTGTCCCGCATCGAGTCGGGCCGCCTGGTCATGCGCCTGGAGCCCGTCGATATCCGAACGCTGCTCGACGGCGTCGCCAAGTTTATCATTGGCAAGGCGCAGGAGCGCGGGCTGAAGCTCTCGTGCGAGATTCCCGAGTTCCCGGTCATGGTGGCCGTCGACATCGAGAAGACGAAGGAGGTGTTCATGAACCTGCTCGACAACGCGGTGAAGTACACGGAGACGGGGAGCGTGACCGCTCGCATGTGGACGGAGGGCGGAATGGCGAAGGTAAGCGTGACGGACACCGGCATGGGGCTGACGCCCGAGGACTTGGAAAAGCTGTTCCAGAAGTTCGTGACCGGGTCGGCGTCCAAGCACGTGCAGACCACCACGGGCCTCGGGCTGTATGTCGTCCGCAAGCTGATGGAGGCCATGGGAGGAACGGCGATCGCGGAAAGCCCGGGGACAGGCAAGGGATCGACGTTCACGCTGACGTTCCCGCTAGCCAAGAAGTAGCTGATTTGACCCACGTTCCAGCCGTGCTACACTCTTTTTGTTATGTTTAAGCATCAAGAACAATCGCGTATGGCATCTTCCGGACAGGAAACGATCATCGCGCAGGGAGTGAAGGTCGAGGGCGACTTCTCAAGCACGGGAGACGTCCTCATCGACGGCGAGGTGGCGGGGACGGTTCGTACCGCCGCGAGCCTCCGCGTGGGGGAGACGGCCCGAATCAGCGCCGACGTGACCGCGGCCACGGCCGTCGTCGCGGGCGAGATCCAGGGCAACGTCCACG